>NZ_JBLZFZ010000087.1:0-22588 GCF_050753385.1 Pantanalinema rosaneae CENA516 | reverse complement strand
AGATGTGTATAAGAGACAGCCCTATGGACATCCCCCGCCTGCATCCCGACACGATCGAACACGTTAAGCAGCGTACAGACATTGTGGACGTGGTATCTGAGCATGTGGTGTTGCGGAAGCGGGGCAAAGATTTTGTTGGGCTGTGTCCCTTCCATGACGACAAATCCCCCAGTTTTACCGTCAGTCCCAGTAAGCAGTTTTACTTCTGCTTCAGTTGTGGGGCGGGTGGGAATGCGATTAAGTTTCTGATGGAATTGGGCAAGCGATCGTTTGCGGATGTGGTCGTCGAGTTAGCCCGTCGCTATCAAGTCCCGGTTGAAACCCTCAAGGTCGAGGATCGGCAGGAGTTCCAACGGCAGTTATCGGTGCGGGAGCAATTGTATGAAATTGTGGCAGTTGCCGCGAAATTCTTTGAACATGCGTTATTTCAACCGCAGGGTCAGGCTGCCCTGGAGTATGTGCAGTCGCAACGGCGCTTAAGTCCAGAAACTATCCAACAGTTTCAACTGGGGTACGCTCCAGCAGGCTGGGAAACGTTGTATGGCTATTTGGTGGAGCAAAAGCACTATCCCGTCCAATTGGTCGAACAGGCGGGTTTAATTGTGCCACGCAAGGTGGAGAATAGCCCCCATCCCGATGGCAGTCAGGACACGAAGGGTATGCGAGGGTACTACGATCGATTCCGCGATCGCCTGATCATTCCGATTCATGACCTCCAGGGACGGGTGGTTGGTTTTGGCGGACGCACGTTAGGTGATGAGCAGCCAAAGTACCTCAATTCACCGCAAACCGAATTATTTGATAAAGGTAAATTACTGTTTGCCCTCGACAAAGCCCGCGCCACGATCGCCAAACAAGACCGAGCCGTGGTCGTAGAAGGCTATTTTGACGTGATTGCCTTACATAATGCCGGGATTACCAATGCTGTGGCATCGATGGGAACAGCGTTAAGTACGGCTCAGGTGAAACAATTGCTGCGCTATACCGAATCCAAGCGGATTGTTTTGAACTTCGATGCCGATCGTGCCGGGAATCAAGCGGCAGAACGGGCAGTCAACGAAGTCGAAGCCATGGCATATCGGGGCGACATTCAGCTACGGGTGTTAAATCTCCCATCGGGGAAAGATCCGGACGAATTTCTGCGGATTCATCCCGTAACCACCTATCGCACGTTACTTGACGAAGCGCCCCTGTGGATTGATTGGCAAATTCAGCAAGCGATCGCGGGGAAGGATCTAAAGCAAGCTGACCAATTTCAAGCCTGTGTGCAGACGATCGTCAAGCTTTTAGGTAATTTACCCAACGCCACTTTAAGAACCCATTACATTCATCAGTGTGCCGAACTGTTAAGCCAGGGCGATTCTCGGTTAGCGCTGCGGTTAGAGGAAGATTTGCGGTTACAGGTACGGGGCGAACGCTGGCATGGTCGATCGCAAAAATGGCAAACCACCCGCGATCGTACCCTTCTGGAAGAAGCCGAAGCCCAACTATTACGGCTCTATTTGCATGTCCCCCGATGCCGCAATGAGATCACCACCGCCCTGGAAGACCATGACCTAGACTTCAGTTTGTCCCATCACCGCTTTCTCTGGCGCCAAATTCTTGAACTAGAGGACAGTAACAACACTCAGTCATCGGCATCCACCTCCGATCCCACCCTCCCCATATCCCTCACCTCCCCGACCTTTCCGACCTCCCTCACCGTCCTCTCTCCCGACACTGCCCCACCCGATCTACTCAGCCAACTGCAAGATCGCTGTACCGAGTTTCCGGCCGAAATGGCGCGGGTCTACTATCTGTTTCACCCCGATGAAAAGACGAAACTCGATCTTGTCCGAGCCTCGCTGATTATTCGAGCCGCCACTGCCACGATGGAGCGGGTCATGTGTGAAAAGCGCTGTCGCCACTTCCAAACTCTGTGGGAACAAACGGATACTGCCGCCGCCCCGGAACTGGGTCTGTGGTATCAGCAACGAATTTATAGTGAAAAGTTGCGAATTGCCGAAATCGATCAGCAACTCCGGCAGGTCACTCTCACAGACTTAATTCAAACGCCCTGGTTTGGGGAAGTTTAGGGGCAGTTCAATGTATCGCGGGTATTCCGTCCCGTTGCGGGATTTGTGCCCTTGGCTAACTTACATAGCAACATTTGGGCATCCTGCCGGACTTCCACATCGGTAAAATCCGCCCCTTCAATGGTGGCATTATCAAACTTAGCATTAAAGGCAAACGCCCCTTCGAGGTTGGCATTTCGCAGGTTCGCCGACGAAAACCGGGCAGTATCCAGGGTGGCATTCCGTAAATCTGCCCCTTCTAGCGTTGCCCCCTCTAGATTTGCCCCAAAGAAGCTGACTCCCTGGAGATTTGCCCCATCGAAATTGCTCTCCCGCAGATTTGCCTTCGTAAAACTGGCATCGGTTAACACCCGCCCCGAAAAATCTGCCCCTACTAAAAATTCTTTGTTGTAGTCCACCGCCAAAGCCGAGAGCGGAGCGCCGATCGCCAACCCCAGCCAAACTACCATAACCGCCAGACTGCCCACAATCAGGGCAATTGCCGGATGGCGAGAACGGTCTACCTGTCGTCCCGATCGCACATCCAGCCGAGGAATGCGGCAACGAGCCAGGTCAGTGAGGGGAGGTCGGGTGTCTACTTGGTTACGATTCATCACTCTAGTTCATCGATCGTGAATATCGTGTTGTCGAGGTCAATCCAGGCGAATTTCACCAGTCCTGAGAACTACTTGCCCCAGTGACTGATCCGTCATCCTGCCATCCTGATACTAGCGGAATCCGTTGCTAATCTGGCTCTAAAGACTCAAACTGCAACAGTTAGACAAATTTGCCGACCTGCCCCATCTCCCCATCTCCCCATTCCCTATCTCCCCATCCCCCGCTCCCTACTGCGATCGCCCCGACGATTTCGCTTGCGAGGCTGGACTAACGACGATCGGCAGCACCAACCGACTGAGAATGCGTCCATCATCCAGCTTGGTCAGGCTAAACTCACTACCCACCTGCTGCATCAGCGATCGACAAATGGCGAGATGTAGCCCCGGTGGATGATCCAAAATGGAGGGGGCGAGACGATCGGGAGGTCGATCGGTTTCCAATGCCAGGAGTAAGTTCGGCTCGATTAAGCCATTGTCGGTAATCGAGAGTTCAAACCAGCGCGGATCGATCTGGCGACACCAGAGGTCAATGCGTCCGCCAGTAATGGCTCGTTGGCAGGCAGACACCAGCACCTCATACAAAATCAATTCAATTTTGCCAATATCCCCCCCAATGGTGAGATTCGTTTCATCATGAACCTGGGACCAGATCTGCCGCTGCTTCAGGAAACCATCGACTCGTTCCAACGCCCGTTTGAGCAAACTAATTAAGGAAATGGTGCTGGTGTAGGAGCGCACCTGCCATTGTTCATCCCGCATCAGTTGTGCCAATGGCATCAAGGTATCTTGCAACTGCCGCAGGAGTTGTTGTTGTCGGGTAATAAATAACGGATCTTTGGGATTGCCCAAGTCATTCAAGCGCTTGACATTGCCCACGATCGCCCGGTAGCTGTCTTCCAGTACCCGATGTTTGTACCAGTTCAACCGCTCCAAGTCTTCACATTGGCTGGTCAGGCGATCGGTCAAGGCAAGATAGCGACGTGACCAGGCTAACTGACTGCCCAGCGTTAACATTGCTGCTAAGTGATATTCTGACCAGTGCCGCTCAGCAATATCGGCAACCAACAGCATGCCAGTAATTTGATGCTCCGGTGCCGTTCGGAGCGCCAGCGTTAACACTTGACCGATGTGGGAGCCAGTAATCCATTGCCGGGTTTCGGGGGGCAGGTCGGCGATCGTCACCGCCAGAATCCCCTTATGTTCCAACGTCCACTGAATCAGGAGATCGGCTTGGATGGGGATGGTCAAATTCAGATTCAGCCCAAATCGTTCATTCAACGACGTGGGGACATGAATTCGTCCCACATTGTGCCCCGGTAGCCAGGTGACTAACGCCACTAACGGCACTTGCAATACCTGACTGAGGTGCTGCAACGCTGACCGTTCCACGGTTTCTAGCTGGTGGGTTTGCTGCATGCCCAGCAGTCCCCGTTGAATGGCTTCGGTAATCCGATGTTGCTGGTCACTCCGCTTTTGTAACTGCCATTCATGCAGAATCACCCCAATCTGCTGACTGACAACGCGTAACAAATCCTGTTCCGGGCGGCTCCAGGTGCGGGGGGTTTCATAGCACACCATGACCAACCCTTCGATCGGTTGCCGACCGATCGCGGTGTTACACAGGATCAATGCCTTAGCGCCCACTTCCAGCAAGCGATCGCGCCAGGACATAAATTTTAAGTCACCATCTAAATTCTCGATGCCGATCGCCGACTGACTTTGTTCCAACAACCGCCAATCCGACTCACTCAGTGTCTCTAATGCGCCCGGTAAGGGGCGGCGATTTCCCGGATGACTTTGATAACAAATGGCAAACTCATCCCGGTCTTTGTCATATAACAGCACCAAAAACCGTTCGGCTTTCAAGCGTTGGCAGACCTGCTCGGCGGTTTGTTTCAGGGTCGATTTCCAATCCTCTTCGCTATAGATGGAGCGAGCCACTTCAGCCGTGAGTGCCTGATCCAGTTTAATCTGGGCGATCGTCGCTTCCATTTCATCTAACGGTGCTGTCAGTGCAATGATTTGAGCGGCTCCCCGGACATAACTTTTCTCCTGTTCTGTCCAGATACGGGCTTCATTGCCCTCCACGGCGAGGAATCCTAATAATTCATCTTGAAATAAAATTGGCGCGGCTAATAGCGATCGTGCCCGAATTTGCTGCATCAATCGGGTGGTGGTATCTGCTTTCAGCGAACTATGGGCTTCCCCGATCGACACAACCTGATCTGATAATAGGGCTTGATAAAATCCGCTGACTTCCTGCACTGTAATGCCAGAGGCCGGTTGATTGGACTCATGAAAGCCACTGGCTTTTTGCCGATTACTTAACCGTCGCCAAAAGTACCGTCGCTCCCGTTCAAACCAATACACGCTGGTGCGAGTTGGCTGAATGAATTGATGGGTTTCCTCTACTACCGCTTCCAGCCGTGGCCCCAATCCCGTCAGCGATCGCAACTTGGACAATAGGGAAAACAGGGGTTGATCGGGATGCTTCGTCTGCTGCCGTTGCCACTCCATTTCAATTTTGAATAGCGCCGCCGCTAATTCCCCTAAGATCATGGACAGGCGGGCTTTCTCCTCGGAACTGGGTGAAACGCCCCAATGGGTCGAACCGAGTAGCGTCACCCCGTAACAGTGATCGCGATAGCGAATTGGAAAAATTAGCGTTCCCTGAATCTTGAAGGTCTGCGCCACTTTGCGCCATTCCCCGGCTCGTAGTTCTTCCCGCAGGTCTGGCACCGCCAGGGGACGCTGCTGAATCACCACCTGTTCCATAATGTCGCCGGGACTGAGTAGAAACCGTTGTTTCAGAAAGGCGGCGTTTTCTCCATTCGGAGTCATGCCACCTTTGCCAAATAATCGGTGTTCCAGGCGATCGTAAAGTCCTAGCCAAACCAGGCTGTAGTCAAACTCTGTATGAAGATAGCTGAGGATTGTATCAATCAAAACATCAGAATTTTCTTCCTCCCGCAGGATTTGCAGGACTCGTCCCAGAGCAACTAACTGTTTGTCGTAAGCGTTCGGCTCCTTATGTTGAACCATTTCTGTAGCGCAATAAAGATGCTGATACTAATTCAAACCAGAAATATGAAGAGGGCATTCGCTAATAAGTTACATAGATATGATCAACGAAGAAAGGAGGAGGAGACTGCCTAAATTGACACGAATTGCCAAAATTCTCCCAACATCACGCTAACTCCATCATCCCTTAACTTAGGGTGAAACATCGCCTCGCTCCGGTGGTGATTCAACTGGTTCTGAGATTGCCAACTCACCAGGGCAGCCCAGAGATATCTGAGGCGGTTTCTGGGGGGAAGTGGCAGCCTGCCTATGGAACTAGACGAGCTTGGGAAGACGGTTTGATGCTACCATCCTAGACCACGGAGTTGATAACTTCACCCCGCAACATACGGGATTTGTAGCCAATACGAAAGGGCAACTTAGTTGCTTTTGCGTACAGTTTGTTCAGCAATAGGAAGCAGTGGTTTTGGATATCTATCGCGGGGTCATTCGTCCCATCCTGTTCTCTGGAGTCAAAGCCGATCCAGAATGGTTACATCAACGGAGCTTACAAGTGTTGCGGTGGCTGGATACCGACGATCGCCAAACCGCCGCTTACTGGGTGCGAGCGCGATTGCAACAGACCTATGGTTTCTCCGAACCGCGCCTACAGTCTAACCTCTGGGGGCTGCACTTCCCTAACCCGATCGGGTTAGCGGCTGGATTTGATAAGAATGGGACTGCCTCCGGAGTCTGGTCCTGTTTGGGCTTTGGTTTTGCCGAACTGGGAACCGTGACCTGGCACGCCCAACCCGGAAATCCGCAGCCCCGATTGTTTCGTTTGTTACCCGATCGCGCGGCTCTCAATCGGATGGGATTTAATAACCACGGTGCCCAGGCGATGGTGGAGTGTTTGCGGGAACGGTGGGCAGGGACGATGGGGGAGATGGGAGAGATGGGGGAGGATCGGGTGAGTTTAGTAAGGAGATTGCCGATCGGGATTAATTTGGGCAAATCGAAGATTACGCCATTGGAGTCGGCGGCTGAGGATTATTTAGCCAGTTTTCGGGTGCTGAAGCCGTGGGGAGATTATTTTGTGGTGAATGTGAGTTCGCCCAATACACCGGGATTGCGATCGCTTCAGGCTAGTGACCAACTCGCGCCTATTCTGCAAGCCTTACAGCAGGAAAATCAGGGGGAAAAGCCTTTGCTGGTGAAAATTGCTCCCGATTTGGAATGGGACGAGATTACAGCCGTTTTGGAACTGGCTGAAACCCATCAGCTAGCGGGGATTATTGCCACCAATACGACGATTCAACGACAGGGATTAAAGACCCAGATTTTACCGGAGACGGGCAATCCGATTCAAGCAGAAGCCGGAGGCATTAGTGGTGCGCCCCTGCGGCAACGATCGACCGAGGTGATCCGGTTTATTTATCAGCAAACCCAGGGACGGTTGCCGATCATCGGTGTAGGTGGCATTTTTACGGCGGAGGATGCCTGGGAAAAAATTACCGCAGGTGCCAGTTTACTTCAGGTTTATACCGGCTGGATTTATGAAGGTCCCTGGATGCTACGGCGGGTGCTGACGGGCTTGCGGCAAAAACTGGACGATCGCGGCTTAACGACGATTACGGATGCGATCGGCTTGCAGGATTAAACCTCCCCAATAATAAAACCCCCGACCAGAAGCCGGGGGTGAAATCAGGGTGCATCTACCATTCCTTTATTCCCGTTGCCCCACCCTCATCCGGAGAAATTTGCCAAAAATGTCTCGGTGAATTTCAGTGCTGTGAGACAACAAATGGGAATAGCGAATGGACTGTTATGATTCACTCAACCTGAGGATGAATTCCGATCCCTTCACGATTCTTCATTGCATGATGGTTTCGTCTACTGCCCTCTCTCCTGCCGTTCAATATCGCTGTTGCCAAACCCTGAATGTGTATGATTCTCCTGCCTTAGACCGTCTGGCGACTCAGGCGGCAGCCACTCGCTACCTGCGAATTCTGGCAGAACCGAGTCCATCACCCCAGGGCGATCGCGTCGCTGTGCCAGTGCGGCTCTGTGAAGACGATTATCCAGGGTGGCTGGCAGGTGATGACCTGGAGCAATTAACGGTTGCGGCGGCTCCCTACCAACCCCGAGTTGTCACGGCGGCTGAAATTCGGGCACGAATCCCCCAAATTATTGCCTACACGCAGGCGGCGATGGCACAGCCCAACCATTACCTGTGGGGGGGGACGGTACCGCCCAACTATGATTGTTCTGGCTTGATGCAAGCGGCGTTTGCCTCAATCGGCATCTGGCTTCCCAGAGATGCTTACCAGCAAGAGGCATTTACCCAAGCGATCGCGGTGGCTGACCTCCAGCCCGGTGATCTGGTGTTCTTTGGGTCGGCAACGAAAGCGACCCACGTTGGCTTATATCTGGGTGAGGATCGTTACATTCATAGTTCTGGTAAAGATCAGGGACATAACGGGATCGCCATCGATCGCTTAGGGGATGAAACAACTGCGATCGGTCGTGCCTATCGGTCACAGTGGCGCGGAGCCGGACGGGTAATTGCTGCCTACCAACCCCAGGCGGAATTGCTGGCGTAACGATCGATTTTTCCCTGGAACTCCCCACTTTAGGCAGAAGTCTATCGTAGAATGCAGAAACAATTGCTGCTGCCAACCTGTTGATCTAGGGAAGCGCCCTCCTCACACATCCTGTCCTCCTATCCTTCTTTCCCGGACGATGACGACTTCACTCCACCCTGACCGAGGGCAACTCTGGGCTGCACCCTCCTTAATTCCCGCCGTTTCGATCGTGGTGCCGATTCATAACGAATATGACAGCCTGCCCAAACTGATTGAGGCGATCGCCAGTTGCTTAAAGACCGCAGGGCTGAGTTACGAAATGATTTGTGTGGATGATGGCTCAACTGATGGGTCAACGGCACTGTTGAAACAGCTTGCCACCAGCCGCAATGACTTAAAAGGGGTAATTCTGCGCCGTAACTACGGACAAACGGCAGCCATGGCAGCCGGATTTAGCCATGCCCAAGGCTTGGTGATTGTCACCTTAGATGGGGATCTGCAAAACGATCCAGCCGATATTCCCATGTTGCTTGCCAAACTGGAGGAAGGGTATGACCTGGTCAGTGGTTGGCGGAAAAATCGGCAGGATGCGACCCTGACCCGCCTGATTCCTTCCAAAATTGCCAACTGGCTGATCGGTCAGGTAACGGGAGTTAAACTGCATGATTACGGCTGCTCTCTCAAGGCGTATCGGGCAGAACTGGTCGCTGATATGAAACTGTATGGCGAGTTACATCGCTTCCTACCTGCTCTGGCATTCATCGAAGGTGCCCGGATTACCGAACTGCCGGTACAACACCACGCCCGTCAGTATGGCAAGAGTAAGTACGGGCTGGGGCGCACGTTCCGGGTGATTATGGATTTGCTGACCGTCTGGTTCATGCGGAAATTTTTAACCAAACCCATGCACGCCTTTGGGTCGTTTGGTCTGATTTCCCTGGCGATCGGCTTTGCGATTGGTTTGTACTTAACCGGCATCAAAATCGCCTTTGGGGCAACGATCAACCGTCCGCTCCTGACCCTAGGAGTCGTGCTATTTCTGGGGGGGATTCAATTATTTAGCGTTGGTCTATTAGCCGAATTGGTGATGCGAACCTATCACGAATCTCAGGGACGACCAATCTATCGGATTCGAGAAATCGTTGATGCGGAGAGTGAAGATGTGACTACCAGTAAATCCTAGAGCCGACCTGAGCAATATTCTGGAGGTGGCTCTAGGGCAACCTTAAACCTTACCCGCCAGGTGCATTAATTGTTTCATGTTGACTAAATAGAGACTCTGGCTGGAAACATCGGTTTTAATCCAGCCTTTGCTCTCTAATTTTTCCATAATCTTGCTGGTTTCTTCTACGCCAATATCGGTGACATCCGCCAGATCTTTCGCGGGAATGTTGAAGATTTCGATGCCATTGGCTGACTCGTGCCCATAATTTTCGCCGAGAGAGACCAGGGTATTGGCGAGCTTGATCGCGGGTGCCTGATGGCGCAGTTGAAACCGGACGTTCGTTTGCCGGAGTCGCCGTACCATTAATTGCAGCATTCGGTGGTGTAACTGCGGATCTTTAAACAGGGTTTGGATAAAGCGCTGAGCCGAAATACTAATCAATTTAACGGCAGAAAGGGCAATCACATCCGTCGATCGCGGCGATTCATCGAGAATTGCCATTTCCCCAAAAAAGTCTCCCCGCCCCAGAACAGCAAGTGTCACCACATTATCCTCACCCGAGCCAGACAAACGGCGTACCTTTACCCAACCTGAGACAACAAAGTAGACCGCGTTGCCCCAAGCATCTTCCATCAACACAGCGCGATTGGCGGGATACTCATGTTCAACAGCAACGGATAGCAACCATTCCAGGGTTTCTGGGTTGGCGGCGGTTAAAAGGGGAAACAGCTCACTGAACGCTTCGGTCTGCATGAAAAATGGTTAGGTCAAAAACTAGAATGGGCGACAGTCGAATCATAGCTGTAGTCTAGCGGACTACGAAATAGATTTTCTCTGGAGGCGGTAAACTACTCCAACTGGCTTCAGAGTAATAGTTACAGGCGCTGATGCATCGATCGCACAGTTTACTCAATGGTTACTTCGATATCTCTAAAGATAGCAGTAAGCTCGAACCGAGCAGAGAGATATAACGATCAATCCATCATTTGACAGACCTACCCCATTGGTTGGTTATAGGTGTAAGGATCGGATTCTCCGCTAGGACAGAAACTTGGGACAATCCCTGATGAACTGCCCCAAGGTCTAAAGCCATAGAGGAGGACGCTAGCAGAAATTAGCGATCGACGGAGCCCATGATCACATCAATACTGCCCAAAATCGCGACAATATCCGCCACCTTCATACCACGCAGTAAGTGAGGTAAGACTTGCAGGTTATTGAAGTCGGCTGCCCGTACCTTAAACCGCCAGGGGAAAACATTATCATTCCCCATAATGAATACCCCTAGCTCCCCTTTGCCACTTTCCAGGCGCACGTAGTGTTCACCCGCCGGTACTTTCCAGGTTGGAGCTAACTTTTTACCAATGAACTGATAATCAAACTCATTCCATTGGGACTTCGGACCTTCTGCCATCCGTTTCGCTTCTAAGTTTTCGTAAGGACCGCCCGGTAGCCCCTTGATTGCCTGCCGGATAATTTTCACGGATTGCCGCATCTCGTCCATACGAACCCGATAGCGAGCAAAGGCATCTCCCTCGGTTGCCCAGGCTACATCCCAATCGAAATCGTCATAACACTCGTAGTGATCCACTTTCCGTAGATCCCACTTCACGCCGGAGCCGCGTAACATCGGACCTGATAAGCCCCAATTAATCGCATCTTCGCGGGTAATGGTGCCAATGCCTTCCACCCGGCGACGGAAGATCGGATTATCGGTGACAAGCCGCTCATATTCATCGACTTTCGGCAGAAAGTAGTCGAGGAAATCTTCACATTTATCGACCCAGCCATAGGGCAGGTCAGCCGCAACGCCACCAATTCGCCAATAGTTGTTATTCACCATGCGGTAGCCAGTAGCCGCTTCCCACAGGTCATAGATCATTTCCCGTTCCCGGAATTGGTAAAAGAAGGGAGTTTGCGCCCCTACATCCGCCAGGAAGGGCCCAAACCACAGCAGGTGATTGGCAATCCGGTTCAGTTCCAGCATGATCACCCGAATATAGCTCGCCCGTTTGGGGACGGGGATGCCTGCCAACTTTTCGGGAGCATTCACGGTGATGGCTTCATTAAACATGCCTGCCGCATAGTCCCACCGGCTGACATAGGGCACATACATCACTACTGTGCGGTTTTCGGCAATTTTTTCCATTCCCCGGTGCAGATAGCCGATCACCGGTTCGCAATCAATCACATTTTCCCCATCGAGTGTGACGATCAACCGCAACACCCCGTGCATGGAGGGATGGTGAGGTCCCATGTTGAGCACCATGGGTTCGGTTTTCGTCTCAATCATTGCCATAGGTGAACAGTCTCCCCTCGGTATAAGGTCTGTGCTGTGAAGTCAGGGCAGGACATTTCAGCGAATTCACTCCGTCGCTCCTGAGGAACTGCAACGGTCTGCTGCGTTCCTGCAAGACATCAGCCAGAGATTCAATGCCCTCTTTGATTATAGAGACTGGGGTTCGCTGAGTTTGCTATGACTGAACTAGATCATCATTTCCGTTCTGACAGGGAACGATAGAGTTACGTGAATTCTGCAATGAAATGTCCATGACAGTGAACCTGGAACGGTTTGATAGGTTGATCAAGCAACTGGAAGGCTATGCCCACAAACATCCTCAAGCCTATCGCTGGCGAGTGACGTTGCTGATTGCCTTAGGGTATGCCTATATTTTGCTGATCCTGGGGGGAGTGGCGGCGCTATTAGTTGCGGTGATGGCGATCGAGTATGCCATTTTAGTGGTGATTGGCTTAGCTAGCTTATTTTGGGTCAGAATCACACCGCCAGCCGGGATTCCCGTCGATCGCGCCCGGTTTCCCGTGTTATTTGAGGAACTCGATCGGTTGTCTGCCCAGTTGAATACTCCCAAGATCGATCGGGTGCTGCTGACTGACGATCTAAATGCTGCCGTTCTGGAAGCGCCTAAATTTGGCTTATTTGGCTGGTATACCAACTACTTGTTACTGGGAGTGCCCCTGATGCAATCGGTGTCTCCGGAACAGTTTCGGGCTACCTTAGCCCATGAATTAGGACACCTATCTGGTAAGCACTCCCGGTTTACGGGTTGGGTCTATCGCATCCGGCGTGCCTGGGCATTGTTAGCGGCACAACAGGGCGATCGCGCCTCAATCCTGATGTATCCCTTTTTCAAATGGTATGAGCCATTTTTTCGTGCCTATAGTTTTGTCCTGTCTCGCAGTGATGAATACTATGCCGATCGCTGTGCTGCCGACTACGCCGGAACCCAACATGCCGCCGAGGACTTGATCCAGATTTACATTAAAGGACACCATACCGCCAAAATTCGGGCTGAGTTTTATCGCCGCGCTGCCCAGCAACCCCAACCACCGGATAACGCCGTTTCCTCCCTGTTGGAGCAACTGGCAACTCCGATCGCCCCAGAACTCGCTACCACCTGGCTGGAACTGGAACTCGCCCGCAAGACCGATCACAATGATACCCATCCGAGTTTGAGTGAGCGGTTACAGGCGTATGGCTATCGCTACACCACGGCAGAACTGCCATTGCCATTCGTGATTGAAAAAACCGCCGCCGAGTATTTTCTAGATAAGGAGGCGGATTGGGCGGTGGCAATGCTCGATCAACAGTGGCAAGCCGAGCATGGCAAGCGGTGGCAGCAGGACTATGCCAGGGCACAACTGAGATCGCGATTTTGGCAGCAACTCAAACAACGCCAACAATCCCAGGCTTTGACCATAGAAGAGGCATTGAAACTCGCTTTGTTGACCGCCGAATTTGGTGATCCTGCTACGGCGATCGCTCAACTCCAAACCTTAATTCAACAAGCACCGGATCATGCCATGCTCCACTATCGGCTAGGGGATCTGTTGCTGAAACAGCGATCGCCCACCGGACTAGATCACCTGGAAACGGCGATTCAACACCAACCCCATCTTCTGGTTTACGGGTTTGAGTCTCTCTATTCCGGCTTGAAGCGGCAGGGACGGCAGGAGCAGGCAGTTGCATACCTCCAGCAATACCGCGAGTTATATCCCCTCTGGCAACGATCGCAGCAGGAACGGGATGACTTTACAGGCAAAGTTGGCTGTCAACCGCATGGGCTATCCGCCGCTGATATTGATCAGGTAATCTGGCAACTCCGGCAATATCCCGAAGTGCGAGAAGCGTATTTCGCCCGACGGCAGGTGAAGTATCTACCGGAAAACCCCTGCTATGTGCTGGGTATTATGTGGCAACTGAATCGTCACGATCCGATTCACTCGCTGCGGGATTGGGAACTGGTGGAAATGGTCAGTCAAACTCTGTGCCTATCAATGGATGTACGAGTCGTCCCGTTTCACGATCGCCAGCGGCAACTATACTATTCCTTGCGAAAAGTGCCAGCATCAAAGCTAGTTTAGTCGCTACTCAACTTAACCTTCAATCTCCTATTGTTGTACGGCGATCGATTTATAGGGGCAGGTAATAAATTTGACCATCTAGCTCCTCTAGTGTGGCACACTCCAGGAGCATAAACAGATCTTCTATGACCCTGCCGATCGGTGCATCTGAGTGAATCTCAATTACCCCAGGCATCGATAGGCTTTGGGCTAACTGTTCATAGGCGTAGCGGGTAATTGTCGCGACATCATGAGTCAGCAAAATCCGGTTTTCATTGGCAGCCCATTCCAGTACAACCGGATCATCTGCTCCGGATAACCCAATATCTTGGACGCGGACAATATCAATCTCTGGATTGCGGCGCAACAAGCCTCGGATGATTGTATTGTCTAAATTTTCATCCGCTAGCAGCTTAATCACGTTTGCTGCTCTACTCGTCGGGATAGTAGACGATCACGCAAACCCTGTGGATCAAATCGAGTCTGATTAATTTGACGAATTTCTTGAGCTTTTTGCTGTCTCTGCTGGAGATAGTTCTCTACATCCTCTTGGTGGTTGAGGTAGAAGGCGATCGCAGCATAAACGTCACCCAGCCTTAAAGATGGATAACGATGAACAATTTCCTCGGCTGTTGCGCCTTGCTTGAATACAGCCACCACAGTATCTAAAGTCACCCGTGTGCCACCAACACAAACCACACCATCAGAATTGGCGGTTAAGGGTGCAGGTTCCGCCACGATCGTAAGAGTCATATTCAGAGTTTATTTGGGTGTCCAGCAATTCGCTTGGCAGTTGCGATCGCTGCCGGATTTGCAATATATTGCCCTAACTTGATGGCACGAGCTAACTTACGGGCTTCGTCCCCGCTCACAGGTTGAGATACCGTATGCAAAGGGTACTGCATAGCAACGAAACGGGTATTAAGTTTTTTTATCTTAGCAAATCAGTTGCTAGGGCAGAGTTTTACCAAAAATATAGGTTTTCTTCCGGATGAGTCAGGATAGAAACGATCGCGCAAACCCTGCGGGTCAAATCGAGCCTGATTGATTCTTAGATATACCTCCTAATGATACGAACATGCCCAAAGCAGGGATTGAGTGCCCAACTCCACCCCGATCGCGAGTGGTGCTGGTTCACGATCGCCAGCGGCAACTATACTATTCCTTGCGAAAAGTGCCAGGATCAAAGCTGGTTTAGTGGTTGCCAGGGCAGTTAGAAATTGTGAGTGAGTTTTACCATATTCCGGTGTTGAGTCGGGAAGTGATCGCCGGATTAGCGATTCATGCTGGAGGACAGTATTTAGATGCCACCGTGGGCGGGGGGGGACATAGTCAGTTAATCCTCGCCAGTGCCCCAGATGTGCGGCTAACGGCGTTGGATCAGGATGCCCAGGCGATCGCGGCGGCTCAAGTAACTCTGGCGGAATTTGGCGATCGGGTGCAATTTCACCGCACCAATTTTGCCGAATTTGATCCCGGTGATCTGCATTTTGATGGCATTCTGGCGGATTTAGGGGTGAGTTCCGCTCAGTTTGATGTTGCCGATCGCGGCTTTAGTTTCCGCCAACCGGCTCCGTTGGATATGCGGATGGATCAACGCCAGGAGTTAACCGCCGCCGAAGTAATCAACCACTGGGACGAAACCAAACTGGCAGACATTTTCTATACCTATGGTGAAGAACGGTTGTCGCGGCGGATTGCCCGCCGGATTGTTGCCGATCGCCCGTTTGAAACGACGACCCAATTAGCCGAAGCGATCGCCTATTCTGTGCCCAAATCCTATCGCTACGGTCGGATTCATCCGGCAACCCGTGTATTTCAAGCCTTACGAATTGTCGTGAACCGCGAGTTAGAGGTACTGGAAACCTTTTTGGACAAAGCGCCTCTCTGGCTGAAACCCGGTGGTCGGTTAGCTATCATCAGTTTCCATAGTTTAGAAGATCGAATTGTCAAACACCGTTTAAAGGAATCAGAACTCCTGCAAGTCGTCACCAAAAAACCGATCGTTCCTCAAGAGGATGAAATTAAGGAGAATGTGCGATCGCGATCGGCGAAACTCCGGATTGCAGAAAGACTATAAACCTGCCATTTCCTAAACAGATCAGGGAAGATGGAGAGATAGTGTGACGCATCCCTGGGTGACGTATGGCAGATTTACGATGGATGGCTCCCATTCCCGAATCGGAGGCGGAGGGAATTGTGGAAGTGTTGGAGTCCCAGCAGATCACGCGCGAGTTTTATGCCGAGATTCACTATCGGGACGAATTTGAGCAGTATTGCCAACGGTATTATGCGATGGCCGCCAAACATCGGCAGGAACTAGCCAAAATGCAGGGAGATATCAATATTTTGGGTTGGTTTTTCCGGGGTCGGCGATCGTAGTCAACCAACCCCAATCATCAGATCATTAACCAACCATTTCTAGCTCATGGGCTTGCAGATGGGCTCTGAATTTTCCTTCAAACTTAATCAGAAAGGGAAAATTGGCACTAACCGGCTTGCCATGCCATTCTTTCACGACATCGACCACTTCTCCTTCCTGTCCCTGGAGGTCAAAGGGCTGATTCCGATGTTGGGGATGATGATAGACGACGACTGACTGAGCAACTCGAACCCGGCTACCAATGGGAAATGATTCTGTATCAATTTGCATAGTTCAAGTGTTCCCTTACAGCAGTGCGAACGGTGATGTACAGGTTTAATCAGCGTTTTTGACAATTCTTTATCTTGGCATAAGACTGTCCCTTTCCAACCGTCGGTTAGCCGGACTTGTGATAATCATTACAATTCGTTGTTGTCCCGTTGTCCCAGTTTTAACAGGCGTTCCTGGAATTGCTGGAAGCCAGCCGGATCAGTTTGTGACCATATTGCTAAGCCAATGCCACCTGCCACGACAAAGGCAACTAAACTGCCTGCGAGTAGTGTTACGAGCGATCGCACCCCTGAACGAGCCGGACGATCGCGGGTCGGAGCCGTTGCCACTAAGCTAGTCTCTGTATCTGACTGAGTTGCCGGATCCCGTTTTGGCGGATCAATCAAAGAGATTTCTGGTAGGGGCGTAGAGACATGGCAATGGCATAGAACCACTGAAACATTATCGTGACCGTTCCGTTGGTTCGCCAAATCAATCCAATCCTGTACGGCTGTCTCCAGCGATTTTTTCCCTTTCAGCACCGCTTCAGTCACCTCTGCCCAGGAGGTTTCTACCCAACCGTTGTCGCTTAAGCCATCGGAGCAGAGCAGCAGAATGCCATCTTCCTCAATCACAAATCGCTGCACTGTGGGATGTAAAAATTCACTATCCCGTGTGCCTAGAGCCTGGGTTAACGCCCCCGCATCCGGACGTTGCAGCCCTTCACGATACAGCATACGTCCCGTCCGCACTTCTCGCGCTGCCACATCATCATCTACCGTCAACAGGCGACAGTGACGTTGGGTGAGCCAGTAGGCGCGACTATCTCCCACCTGCACTAAGTAAAGTTCGTGGCTATTGGGTGAGGTTCTGCCCTTCGGTAACGTAACTTTTTGTGGCAACTGCAACGCCATGACTAATGTTGTTCCCATCCGTCGCCGAGATTCCCGACCCTGGGCATCATTTTGCGCGGCAATTAAGTTATTGACAATCCGGACGATCGCTTCCAGTTGTTCCCCAATCACATCCGGAGTGACCAGTTCTGTCTGGGTCGCGATCTCCTGTAACAGCGCTTGAATTTGCACCTTGAGCGACTGCACTGCTAACTGACTTGCTACTTCGCCTCCCTCATGTCCGCCAATGCCATCACAGACGATCGCCAATCCCGGCACGATCGCGGGGGATTCGGGGCTAACGTCGGCGATCGTTTCGGCAAGCGCCGGAGGTGGGTCACTGGTGGTGGGTTTATCGGTGGGTAAGGGGTAACAGCTATCTTCATTATGTTGATGTTGTGGCCCTGTATCCGTCATGCCCAAGATCTGAAGTCGTAGGGGCAGTTGTGCCGCTTGCTCCAGCAATAAGCGATTCAGTTTTGCAGTTATCTCTCGAATGTCCACGCCCTCGGTCTGCATTTGCTGGCAAATTTCCTGCAAGCGTTGGGCGATCGGGGATTTAGCCCGATCCAGCCAGGTCAGCCAGAGGTTCGCCAAATCCGCTAGATTTAAAGCGGCGATTTCGGGGGCTGCGGTGGTTTCCTCTGCTTGCAAAATTTCCTGATCCTGAAACAGTTGGCACAGCCGCACTCGCGACCCTTCGACCCGGATGTTCTCGGTAGCTAACAGACTGGAGGCTACGCCCTGTTCCAGTAATGGCATCCAGAGTTGCAGAATTTGCCAGAGCCAGTAGACCTGCCGCACTGCCGTCGCCTGTGACCATGCCTGCCCAATCGAGGGATACAGATTGCCCTCGCGATCGAGGGGAACATGCTCTAAAAAGAAGATGCCACTAGAAGTCTCGGCATCCCCACTGGGACAAACGCCATAGACCTCTGGCACATGCAGACGATAGGGATAGAGATAGAGATAAGGGAGGAGGGTATCCGGGAGCTCTGCCGTTGGGAAGTCAGGTAATAGCCCGGGTTGGGTATCCAGCCAGATCTGGGGAGATTGAATATAATATCTGCTTGCCACCAGGGTTCCGGTCGCAACCGGCTCTGCTGTCGGTTCTGCGACTGCCCAGAGATAGCGGTGAATCAACGGCGTTTGACAGTTGGCACAAACGGAGCGACCAAAATCATTCAGAGGCGCTGAACAATTGAGGTTAGGGCAATAAATCTGGGGCTGAGGAGAACTCATACGGCGATGCAGCAGTTTTTTAACAGGGAGTAATGAAAAAAGTTAAGTTGGTTGTCAGGTCAAATCGCTTCTAGAGTGACGCGACTACACTAAGGTCAGATGTAAAACTCGACTCATTCTATAGCAGTCCTCCTAGATTTGTGAGTTCGAGTGGTCGTCCGATCGACTGTCCTGATTCCTGGGGGCTAACTCCTTACCAGACTGGGGTGTGCTTACCGAAATTCAGCTTTGCCCAGGTGAATTTAATTCTATGCGTGCCGTAACGCTCTACTTCTAATCCTTCGCGCGATCGCAATATTATGCCACTGAGTCCTACGTTAATTTGGTTAATTGCTGGAGCAGGGCTGTGTTTAGCTGAAGCGGTGCTGCCCACTGCCTTTGTTGCCTTTATGTTAGGCATTAGCGCTCTGATTGTAGCGGCGGTTTCTGGCTTCATCCCATTCAATTTGCAAGTGGCATTGTGGATGGTGCTCTCGTTGGTGCTGGTGACAGCCTCCCGCCGGTTAGTCCGACAACGAGCAGCCTTTAAGTTAGATGCCACAGAAGCCGAAACCTTAACTGAAATTCCGGCGGGTAAAACCGGACGGGTGTTATATGAAGGCAATTCCTGGTTAGCTCGTTGTGAGGATCACCATCAAGCGATCGCGCCCCAGGAAAAAGTTTATGTCGTGGCTCGGCAGGGAACGATGCTGGTTGTAGTGCCAGAGATTGCCCTGCGACAGCTTTAGCAGATCGGCAGAACAGGAAGATCGGCAGACCGTTCAGAGGCGATCGGCTCTCTAGCTTGACGGCAGGTATACAACAAACATTCAACAACACTTCGGAGAAAAACTATGCCTTGGGGTTGGTTAATTACACTATTGATTGCTGGTGGTGCTATTTCCAGCGTAAAGGTGATTCAGCAGGGCGATGAAGCCTTGGTCGAGCGCTTGGGAGTCTACGATCGTAAGCTGTCCCCCGGTCCTAAAATTGTCTTTCCCGTTTTGGAGCGCATTGCCTACCGGGGCACCATACGGGAACAGGTGCTCGATATTCCCCCGCAACCCAGTATCACCCGCGATAACGTATCGATTACGGTCGATGCCGTGGTGTATTGGCGGATTGTCAATCTAGAGAAGGCTTACTACAAAGTCCAAGACCTGAGACAGGCAATGGTTAACCTGGTATTGACCCAGGTACGGGCAGAAATGGGCAAACTAGAACTGGACGAAACCTTTACCGCCCGCTCCCAGATTAACGAAATCCTGCTGCGAGAACTGGATATTGCCACCGATCCCTGGGGGGTCAAAGTCACACGGGTGGAACTCCGAGACATTATTCCCTCCCATGCCGTACAGGAATCGATGGAATTGCAGATGTCGGCAGAACGGCGCAAACGAGCCGCGATTCTAACCTCGGAAGGGGAACGGGAAGCGGCGATTAACTCGGCGCGAGGCAAAGCAGAGGCACAGGTTTTAGATGCCGAAGCCAGTCAGAAGTCCATGATTCTGCGAGCCGAAGCTGAACAAAAAGCCATTGTGCTTAAAGCTCAGGCGGATCGTCAAAGTCAAATTTTGAAAGCTCAAGCCAGTGCCGAAGCGATTCAAATTGTCGGTCAGGTGTTGAAAAACGATCCCACGGCGGCGGAAGCGGGGCGGTTATTGCTGGCATTAGGCTATCTGGACATGGGTAGCACGATCGGCAAGAGCGACAGCAGCAAGGTGATGTTTATGGATCCTCGCAGTATTTCTGGCACACTCCAAGGCATGTTGGCGATCGCCCAAGACAACCAAAACCACGGGTAATCGTGCGATCGTGAACCGAATCGTTGTGGTTCAGCCCACATTTAACGGATCAATATCCACCAGGAAGCTGACCCCATTGGGGCAGAGGGTACGCAGTTCCGTCAGATCCGGTAACTTTACCTCTGCCTCCACAGGGAACTTGAGTAAAATCTGCCAGCGATAGCGTCGGGCAACTCGTAAAATTGTGGCTGGAGCCGGACCTAGTAGTTGCATATCTGGAATCGACAGACTGGCTAAGGTTTGCGCCACCCGTTCGGCTGCCTTTTGCACTGCGATCGCATTCTCACTACTCAACCGCAGCAGAATCAGCCGTCCATAGGGGGGATAGTGCAAGCTTCGACGCTGCTGTAATTCTGGCTGCATAAACGCCACATAATCATGCTGCTTTACCGATTGAATGACTGGATGTTCTGGTGAGTAGGTTTGCAGAATCACCCGTCCCGGTGTTTCCCCCCGACCACAGCGTCCCGCCACCTGAGTTAAGGTTTGGAATGTACGTTCACTCGCCCGGTAGTCAGACATGTGCAATAAGCCGTCTGCTGCCAGAATTCCCACTAACCCCACCTGGGGCAAATCAATCCCCTTCGTGAGCATCTGCGTACCGACCAACAATTCCGCTTCTCCCTGGGCAAACCGGGTTAGCAATGCCCGATGGGAGCCTTTTGTGCGAGTGGTATCACTATCAAAGCGAATCGTCCGCAAATCAGGAAAGTGGTCAGCCAAATCCTGAATCACGCGCTGTGTGCCACTACCAAAATGTTTCAGATACAGCGAATCGCAACTGGGACAATTTTTAGGATGCGATCGCCCATAGTTGCAATAGTGACACCGTAAAAACGGTTGGGCTTCACTATGGGTATGGTGGTATGCCAGCGAGACATCGCAGTTCGGACAGGTGACCACGTAACCACAACTACGGCAGGACACAAAGGTGCTATGTCCCCGTCGATGAATAAACAGAATTCCCTGTTGTTTCTGCTCCTTCAGTGTTTGCAAGGCAAATTGCAGCGATCGACTGAAAATCGATCGATTCCCCTGATGTAATTCCTGCCGCATATCCACAATCTCTACAGCAGGCAAGGGACGGGAATGGACGCGGGTGGGGAGGGAGAGGTAGAGGGTGGATGGGGAAGGTAAGGAGGATGGGGAAGGTAAGGAGGATGGGGAAGGTAAGGAGGATGGGGAAGGTAAGGAGGATGGGGAAGGTAAGGAGGATGGGGAAGGTAAGGAGGATGGGGAAGCGATCAGGTTCTCTTCCTCACCTCTCTCACCTCTCTCACCTCTCTCACCTCCCTCACCTCCTTTCACCATGACCCAACTCTCTGACGATGGCGTAGCGGAGCCTAAAATCAGTGGGCATTGCTCCAATTCAGCCCGCCATTGGGCGATCGTGCGGGCATGGTAGCAGGGCGGCGGTTGGTCTTGTTTGAAGCTGGAGTCATGTTCTTCGTCCAGAATGATTAAGCCTAAGCGAGACAAGGGGGCAAAGATTGCCGATCTCGTCCCAATCACGACCTGAGCTTGACCGTTGAACATTTGTCGCCAGGTGTCGTAGCGTTCTCCTTCAGACAAGGCACTGTGATAGACACAAACTTGATTGCCAAATCGGGCGCGAAACCGATCGGTAAGTTGGGGCGTTAAGCCAATTTCCGGTACCAGCACCAGAGCAGAACCGCCCTGTTGCAAAATCGGGGCGATCGCCTGCAAGTAGACCTCTGTTTTGCCAGATCCCGTGACCCCGTGGAGTAATACCTGCGTAAAGCCAGATAAGGATTGAAGCTGGGCTAAGGCTTGGGACTGATCGGGAGTTAACGGTTTGGGGGTATCAGAGGCGATCGGGGCTCCAGTCTCTGACCGTAAGACTTCTCGCGCTTGAACGACTAAATAACCCTGTCGCTCCAAGGCTTTTAGCGTTGAGGAACTGGCTTGACAGAGTTGAAGTAAATCGGTGAGCCAGAGTTCACCGCCCTGGCGTTTCAGGATCTTTAATACTTCCTGTTGCCGAGTGGTCAAATTAGCACTGTGATCCGCATCCACCAGGATCACTGCCTGTCGTTGTTTAGGGCGCACAGGTTCCGGTGGCTCCAGATACTGTTCGACCCAACCTCGTTGAGCGAGTTCCTGTAAACCCCGATGGGCTCCTTTCACCTGCCGATGCAGATAAAGCCAACTGTAATCCCCGGATTTGCTGGATTGTAGCAGTTGCAGCAGATGTTGGGCGATCGGGGAGAGGGGCTGTCTCTTATACACATCT
>NZ_JBLZFZ010000086.1:0-22652 GCF_050753385.1 Pantanalinema rosaneae CENA516 | reverse complement strand
AGATGTGTATAAGAGACAGCTCTCCACCCTTCCCCGTCCCGCCTTCCTGCCCCTCACCGGACTGGGCATTCTTCTCGCCGCGATCGTCTGGTTGATTCCGATCCATCATGCCTGGATGTTGTCGAGTCAGGCATTTGCTGCCCTCAGCCGGGACAATCTGCCGCTATTCGTCGATCGCTTAACACAGGCACACAAACTCGCTCCGTGGGAACCCTACTATCCCTGGCAGCTAGGCTGGAATCTGGGCGATCGCAGTTTGAAAACCAGCGACCCGAAACAGCAACAGCAGCTAGCCCAGAACGGCATTAATTGGTTACAACAAGGGATTCGCATCGCCCCGGCACACGAGTTCGGACACAGCAACTTAGCCTGGTTATTACTCAACCCAAATCCCGCCGCTGCGACCCAATCCTTTGCCCAGGCGGCTCGCTTAGTTCCCGCCAAACGGGGAGTGTTTTATGGCTTGGGGTTGAGTTGGTTGGCACAGGGGCAGGTCGATTGGGCGGTAGAGGCGATGACCTTAGAAGCCCTACGTGACCCGGTATTGATCAGCAGTCCGATCTGGAAACTCCCTGAACTCCAACCGCTTTATCGGCCAATGCTCGATCGGCTGGAGGCGAAGTACACCCAATGGTTGTCCCAATCGGCTGACAATCCGACCTTAAACGGCTATTTACGGCAAGCCAGAGGGGGGCTGCGGTGGTGGACTGGCAATCGCGCGGCTGCCCATGCGGATTTAGATCAATTTGGCACTCCGATCGCACAGTTAATTCTGGCGTTAAGTGAGGGCAAATCTACGGATGCCGCCGTTGGTCAATTGCTCACCTCTGCTAGTAGTAAAACGATCGCCGCTTGGATTCAGCCCGATCAACGCCTAGCCTATTTACGGCAAGCCTGGATTCTTGCCACCCATACCCTACCCGCCAATGACACGCTACAAGCCTTAGTCCTGAGCATGAACAATTCCGCTACATTTGACCAGTGGCTCCAGCAAAATGCCCCCAGTCGGCAATATCGTCGGGAGCGGGCTGGCTTTGGGGTACTCAATCGCCATATTGAGGGTTCAATCCCAGTCGATTTCCTCACCGTGATCGAAAACATCCCGATCTCGGTGCTATTCAATAACGAATTGCTCCCCTCTCCGGTCTACCTGCCTGCCTGGGATCAACTATTGCAAAGCGATCGGGATGCTTTATTACAACAACTAAACACCAAATCCTAATTGTATAAGAACTTAACAAGCACAGATCTTCGCATAGCAATCTACGCCAGCGCTTCTTCAGTCAACATCTCCTGTTCAGATTCATCTCTCAAGCGAAAGTACCAATAGAGATTCGCTACTGATAAGTCAGACATTTGCTGCAAATTCGATGGGAGCAATACTCTGTGTCCTGCTTGTTTAGCTTGTTGAGAAATGTAAGTTTCATATTCTCCACGCTCTTCAGGTCGAATCATTAACCGTAGAGCATCACATAAAGCTGTGAGATGGGATTTCGGTTTTAAAGCTTCGTAAGTTAATTGTTCTGGTGGGATTGCTAATTCACATTCATCTGAAGCACCAGTTGCAGCAATCTGGCTCTCACTAACTTCTTGTAATAGATGCTGTTCAGTTACAGGTAGCGATCTCATCCAACTAACCTGCTCTTGCCAAACGTTCAGTATTACTAAGTCTTGCTGATGAGTTCTCATAGCTTCGGGAAAGATAATGTCTAGCTCATCCTCTGATTCACATTGATCGATGACTGTTAACAAATTTTGGCACATCCTACTTTGAAGCTCTTTCAGGCAATGAATTAAGGCATCAGGTTGATTTTGAAGTTGGTAAGTAATGGCAATTGTTTGTTCGATCGCCCAGGTACATTCAAATCTACGAAGCTGTGTGATAGCATTAGCCTCTGGAAATAAATGAGGATTTTTATAGTCCGCTAAAGATTCTGTTAAAATTTGTCTAGCATTAGCTAAATCAGCATTTTTAACCTGTTGATCATTACATGACATAGCTACTTGCATAAGCTTAGTAGCCTCTAAAAATCTTCCATAAGCCTGTGCCAAAGTCTGCTTATGTTGCTTAAACTCTATATCTTTAATAGCTTCATCCACCTTTTGAATAATCTCTACACCTTGATCTTTAAGAGCTTTTCTAAGGTCAAGAAAGCCTTCCTTAACTTCAATTCTTTGATGTTGAACATCTTCTCGCAACTTTAGAATTTGCCAAAGGCTAACGGCTGAGACACCTAAATTCACAGCTACTCCAATCCCGGTTAAAGCCGTCATTGTTTGCAAAACACCTAAACTTGTTTGGATTGTTTGAAGACCTCCTTGAACAGCTTGAAATCCTCGGTGCATTTGATACATCTGCGTAAATTGTAAGGGAACTATAAGCGGGTTAAATGGAATTCCAGTGTTTCCTAATGCCCCTACTGCATTGCCAACGAACTGTCCTGTCGCTTTATCTCTAGCAATCCCCAATACTACTCCTGCTGCGTTACGTACTACTTCGTACTGACCGGCAGCAATTCCCGCTTGAATCAGAGGAGGAAAAACAAACATCATAGAAGGTACTTAAGATTACTCAGTTACCTCAAGCTTAAACTAAGGATTTTGTAACGTTATCCGTATTTTTTCCGAGCTTGGAGTTAGCTTCTAGTTAAACATGGGCATTCTTGAGATAGATAACTCTAATAAAGCGGTACAGTCTATGGTTGAACCTTTGCCAGCACCCAAAACAGCTTCCTCCCAAGCTGTTGCACTATTGTCCCGGATCACAGGGAAAAAGCTGGAAATTCATGATGTCACATTGCCTGTTCTATTCTTAACCTCTCTAATTGCAGTGTTGCTTGGAGTCATGTTGGCTGATCAGACTCTAACGGATGAGGAAAAGAAACGTTGGCAGAAAACAATTAATTATTTTATTCCAAAAGAAGGAAATATTCGTGAGCTAACGATACTACTTAGTAAGGGGGTTCGAGAGCAAAAAGTTTATAAGAATCTGAATGAATTATTGATATTAACTGAGTCATTGACTGAGCCGGAAAAGTTATTGCTAATTAGTTTTGGTTATGAAATGTCTGCTGCGGATGGCGCAATAGATGAATCTGAAAGAAACTACTTAAGGCTGCTTACTAATCATTTAGGAATTGTATTTTCCTACTCAGAGATTCTAGAATTAGCATTTACCCGAAAGCCGATTACAGATTTATCATTACTTGCAGAAGTTCGATTTTTGCTCGATCCAAGCCGTTTTCAAGAACTAGACACATTATTTGTTAGTGCCGCTAGCGATTTATTAGAAAAGCTGCCTTCTACAACGAATGAGCAAAAAACAACTCAGAGGCAGGTTGTTTCTTACAGAGAGTTAGAGAAATTTCAGCAGTCTCGTCAAGCACTCGATAGGCTATGTTATGAGCTTTACCAGGTGATACAGGGTTGCGTCGAGTGTGATTTTTTACCTAATACACTAATTGCCGATGTAAGTAAACTATCTCAAAAATTGCAGTCACGAAAATTCCGATTAGCAGTTTTAGGAGAGTTTAGCCAGGGCAAGTCAACTTTACTTAATACATTATTAGGAGAAAGAATTCAGCCAGTTAGAGCAATTCCTTGTAGTGGCACAGTTTCAGTTCTAAGGCACGGTCGTCAAAAGCGAGTTATTTGCCATTACAAGAATGGAAAAACAGAAGAGGTTTCCTTAGAAAAATATCAGGAAATTGCTACTATTCCTAAACATATTGCAATGGGTGAAAAGAGTGATGAATCATTACTTCAGAATGAGATCTACGAACTTATACTTGAACATCCTGATTTAGAATTATGCCGTAATGGAGTAGAAATTGTTGATTCTCCCGGTTTAAATGAACATCCCGATCGTACCGCTATTACTCTTCAGCTACTTAAAGAAACAGACGCGGCTATCTTTCTGACCAATGCTACACGTCAATTAACCCAGAGTGAACGTGAGTTACTTCAAGACCTCAAAATCCGTTTGAATCATGGTAATCCAAACCTACCTGCCCACAACCTCTTTATTGCCGTTAACTTTTTTGATTTAGTAGAAGAGGAAGAAGATCGTCACGATATTCAACAACGACTTCAAAATTTTCTATATGGCGATAGCCCGTTAATTATGGGTGAAAACCGAATCCATTATATTTCTGCAAAAGCAGCATTTGATACCCTGGCTAAGGGGAAATCCGATGCTTATTCAGAATCATTTTGTCAGTTTGCTCAAGCGATCGAGTATTTTCTCACCTCTGAGCGCGGGGCAATAGAAATTGAGCAGACTGTTAATCAGCTTCAACAGGTAGTTCAACTTAGCTTATTAGAAATAAAGCAAGTTAGCACAGATATTAATCTTTCCGAATCTGAGCGACAGCAAATTTTAGAACAAATTGGCGAAGCGAGTGGTCGAGATGTAAAAATTCAGATTTTTGCTAATGGTTTAATAGAAGAAGTAATTGATCAGGCAATTAATTCTTTTGAAGCCTGGAATGAGAATTTACAAGAAAAAATATTAGCCCAAAGTAAAGAGTGGCGCTCTGATTATTCACATCTTTGGGATCAAAAGCGGCTAGTGGCTGACTATGCTAATCAATTTGCAATAGCAGTACAGAAAGAACTTGATTTATGGGGTAGTGAACAACTTCAAGCCAAGATCCTGAATCCTGCTTTGGAAAAATTAGAGAAAAACATTCGAGAGGAATTAGCCGCTTTACAATACAACTCTACACATCTCTCTCAGGACATCACTGCTAGATTTGGTGATCAACTAAAGCTGATTATTAGGGGTATCTCTGATGGCTTTTCTGGCGCAGGTGGTTTTCTTGGCGGTGGTGCTGCTGGAATTGCATTAGCAGCAGGGCTTTATGCCTTTACATTTATAGCTATCATTCCTATCATTATCGCCGCAGTGGCGGCAGCAGTTTTTGGTTCCTTTGGCTTAGGACTTTTAGATGTTGATGGTATCCATGACAAAATCAAAGCTGAAGTTCTTACTAAAGGGTTTGAAAAGTTTGATGAGTCCCTAGAAAAAGTTTATGAACGTCTAGGTGAAGTCATCCATGAAGCTTTTGATAGCCGGTTAGATGCCACTAATGAGGCAATTCAGCAAATCATCGCTTGCTATGAGAATGCTTTACAAGCAAATGAGAATAACAATCGCTTTAGTTTGGAAGAATTAAAAACAAATAGAGTATGGATTGGACAAAAACAGCAAGAGTTGGAGCAAATTCAACAAAGGCTGGAGACGATACTGAAATCTTCTACCGAATAATCAACTCGACTTCAACATCATCTTAATTCCTATAGGTCTTTGAAAATAGTCTTGAAGTTTTTGCAAGACTTGTTGACATTTCAAAAGTGACATGCTCCCTTTGATGGTGATATTATCTGACAATTCAAAACTGATAGTTGACGCTGAAGTAAAAGCCGTCGTCTTGAATGTCTTTACCGCGATCGTCCAGGTTAATAAAGGGGATGCCGTAGTCGAGGCGAATATTTAGTCCGGGAATGGGCTGCCAGAGGAACCCTAAGCCTGCCCCGATTAAGAATCGCTGTCTGGCTTGGGGATTGGGGTTGTCGGAATTGTTCCATACCTTACCCATATCCACAAAGGGAGCCAATTGCATCACCGGATCGCCTGCTTCATCCCGCATTACGGCAATGCGATTTTCGACACTAAAACGGAAGCCATTGTCCCCCGATCGGGCATTTTGGCGGTAGCCCCGTAAGGACTGCCCCCCGCCAATTACAAACTGTTGGGACGGTAGCAGGCTATCGGGAGTCAGTTGCAAATCCAGGGCAGCAATCAGTAAATTATTGGTTCCGAGGCGCTGCACCCGTTGAATCTGTCCCTGCCAGCTAAAGAATTGTCCATCGGGAATCGGATCATCATTCTCCGTGGCATCCAGAATATTTAAGCCCAGGTTGAACTGCGATCGTAAAGCCCAGGCTCCCTGAGGATCACGCCTCACATAGTCCTGCCCCAACTTCAGCACCCGAGTACGACTTTTACCATCCTGATCAGGCCCAAAACCAAACGGAAACCCAATGTCCTTAAACAAAAATGTCTGGCTATCTTCGTAGGTAAACCCCAGAGATAAGGCAAATTCCTGCCGGGGAGTGCGGATTAACGGTTGGCGATAACTCAGTTCATACACCCCCGTACTACCGCGAATATCCAATGCCTTAAAATCTTCATCGGTAATCCGGTTATTGTTAGGAGCCGCCCGTAGTTGAATTGTGCCATTCATCGGATTCAACGGGGCGCGGTAAATAAAGTCGAAATTATTCGAGCCACCGGTGGTCGATCGATAATAGGATGCCAGCAAATCATCCCCAATTCCACTCAGATTACGATAGCCAACTGCCCCCCCAAACCGGACAGATCCCACACTGGGCGGAGAGTAATTATCGACCCCGACCACCCCATATAACGGGTTAGCTTCCGTCACCCGCACTACTAGAATGCTTTGCCCTAGCCCTGTACCGGGTCGCAGGCTCGCTTCCACATTGGTAAATAACGGATCAATTTTTAGCAGCCGCAATTGATCCTCTAGCTTGTCTCGGTTTAACGGCGGTTTTGACCCCAGTTCAATCCGTCGTCGAATATACGCCGAATTCAACCGTTGATTACCTTCAATTTCAATCCGTTCTAGCGATCCTTCCACCACCTGGATTTGCACCACTCCATTCGCGATCGTTTGATCCACTAAAACGGCTCTGGAGGTGATAAATCCGCGGTCTAAATAAAGCTGAGTAATCGCATCTGCCACCTGCCGCAATTGTTCCAGCGTCACCGACTGCCCCACTAGAGGCTGGGTAAGCGGAGCAAAGTCCGCCTCAGTAAAGATTGTGCTGCCTTTCACCTCAATTTGACTGACCGGAATCGTGATGGGAGGTTGTTCCGGGGTAGGAGGGGGTTGCTCCGGGGCAGGCTGATCCGGCGGAGTCACATCCGGCAATACTGGCTGACTCTGTTCTGGCGATACCGGAACTGGATCGGGGATGGGTTGAATTAAGCGATCGCGGTTGGGATCAGGCGTTGGCTGAAACGGACGATCGGCGGGCAGCGTTTGGGCTACTGTCGATTGGGGCGAGAACTCGATCGGTAAAGCCTTGACCGTTTGTTGTAGTAATTCTGGCGGCGTTGGCGCAGGTGATATTGACGATCGCCCTGCTACCGCCGTTGCCGTCATTCCATTCGCCCGATCTCCTTGAGGCTCAGGAGTTTGCGTCAAAACCTCTGGCACAGTTAAAGGAGTGGCCACCCCTGGCTGAACCGACAGCCCGGATAGCACCATACTGGATAGGCAAGCTCCATACACAGATTGCAAGGGTCTTAGTGGCATTGGATCGATACCATCACTTGATTTGGCTAGGTCAACCAGGAGTGGCTATGCTGGATCTGGCAACTGAGCCAGTCATCGGATTCAGCCCCATGATATCCCCGTACAGACAATCGGGCACGAAATCTGGAGAAGCGGTGCATTTTTTTGAACTTGGTTAACGAAACGATGATATTCCTGTAACAGGAGTAAAAGGATTGATAAGTTATGCGTTCACATCCCTGCGCCGTTGTGCTTAAACTATGGCTGAGTGCTTGCCTGGGTTTGCTCGTGGCGGGTCTACCCTTAGCCGCTACTGCGATCGAGTTTCAACCCCCGAAGCGAGGGATGCCGGGACGACGGGAAGGAGGCGGTACCCGAGATCCGCTCGCCTGCGTTCGGGGCAAGCCAGGTCGCTTAATGGCACTCTTACCAACCACCAACCTGGGATTGACGACTGCCGACTATCCTCGCTTCTTCTGGTATATGCCGCAAACCAGAGCCAAACTGGCTGAATTTGCCTTATTTGAAGTAGATGAGAATTTAGAAGACCGGCAGCCTGTGTATAAAACCACCTTCAACATTTCGGGCAGCCCATCCGGCGGCATTGCCAGTCTGCAACTGTCGAATCGAACCAATGTGCCGCCGTTAAAGGTGGGCAAAGATTACCGTTGGACAGTCGCCCTCATTTGTGACCCCGGTAATCGGATGCGAGATATCGCGATCGAGGGATGGGTACAACGGGTAGCTGCCGATTCCAAGCTCACCAGGCAATTAACCCAGGCAACCGTCAGCGATCGCATTCAATTACTGGCGCAAAATGGACTCTGGTTTGACACGATCGCCGCCCTGGCCGCAGAACGTACCGCCCATCCAACTGACTCAGCCCTAAAAACCAGTTGGGCAGAATTGCTAACATCGATCAAGTTAGAGGCGATCGCCGATCAACCCTTCCTGCCCTGCTGCCAAAAGTGAACGGAGGGTTAACTGCCGGGATAGTTCACTTTATACGCCAACAGATCCAATCCAGAAATGGAAAACCGCAGGCGTTCCCAGGTTTGCGCCGCCGCACCCATTTGGGCAAATGCAGCTTCTGTCAGCAGAATTTCACCGGAACGCGCTAAATCTTCGCCTAACTTACTCGCTAAATTCATTTCACTGCCATACAAATCCTCATTCCCGATGACTAAGGTTTTGCCATAACCAATGCCAATTCCCGCATGAAGATCATGATCTTCCGGCAAGCCACTATTGACGGCGTTAAACGCCTGCAAAATCGCGATCGCGGTGGCAACCGCCGGAGGCACATCTGAGAAGACGGCAAACAGGTTATCTGCCTCTTGTTTCACGACTCTACCGCCGTGTCGCTGCACAATTGGTGTAGCGATCGTCGCCATGCGATGCACCATTGACAGAAAGTGCGTAATACCGTGGCGAATGGTGAGCCGGGAGAAACCCGATAAATCCAGCACCAAGATGGCACAATCCTGGTCAAAAATGGCATGAATCTGGCGATCAATCTCCGCCATGTTTTCGGGATGTTCATTGCGTTCTTGCAGAAGCCGTTGCAATTCCGATCGCGTGTTCTTGACAGACATAAAGCTTAGTGACGATAAGGGACAAAGGTGGAACTCAGATAGTTCTATCTAAGCTCAACTTTATCCCAATCCTTCGCTAAGCCAATCTTGCCGTTTGCGCCAGATAAATATCTTTGAGAATGGTTTGTAAGTCGTATTGATACTGCCAATCAGGATAGTGAGCCTGGAACTTCCGGACATCGGAAATGTACCAAATATGATCACCCGCCCGATTATCTTCTGCGTAGGTATATTCCAGCTTCTTACCTGCCAGTTCTTCACAAATCGCGATCGCTTCCAACATGGAGCAATTGCTATAGCGTGAACCACCCATGTTATACACTTCTCCACAGCGCGGATTTTGGTAGAAGTGATAGAAGGCATTGACTAAATCATGACTATGAATGTTGTCCCGTACCTGCTTTCCTTTATAACCAAAAATGGTGTACGGTTCTGAGGTAATCGTGCATTTCATTAAGTAAGCCAGGAACCCATGCAACTTCGCTCCCGAATGTGCCGGACCTGTTAAACAACCACCCCGAAAACTGGCGGTCTTCATATCAAAATAGCGACCATACTCCTGCACTAAAACATCTGCTGCCACCTTAGAAGCACCGAATAAGGAATGCTTAGAAGCATCGATCGACATCGATTCATCAATCCCAATCCAGTAAGGATGCTCTGGGTTAATTTCCCACCGAGTTTCTAATTCTTCTAATGGCAGCAAGTTAGGCGTATCACCATAAACCTTGTTGGTTGAAGTGAAGATAAATACCGCATTTGGACAATACTGGCGAGTCGCTTCTAATAAAACTAACGTCCCATTCGCATTGACGGTAAAATCAGTATGGGGATCATTGGCTGCCCAATCATGGGAGGGTTGCGCCGCTGTATGAATAATCAGTGAAATATCTGAAGAATACTCTTTGAACAGGTTTTCAATGGCGGTGCGATCGCGAATATCAATATCGTAATGTTGGTAACGATCGCCATATTTATCCTGCAACAAATCGCGATTCCAGATCGTTGAAGCCGAGTCACCAAAGAAGTACGCCCGCAGGTTATTATCAACTCCAATCACATTGCAGCCTAAGCGGACAAAAAAATGAACGGACTCTGACCCAATCAATCCGGCAGAACCAGTGATTAAGACTGTAGAAATCTCTCTCATCACTCCTCAAAAGAATTGAAACAAATTTGTCCGAGAATCTCTATTCAAACTGAATCGCGATCGACAAGACTTTATTTTAGTAACGACACAAGTGACTCCTTGAAATAGTTTATAGTATCATTTGACTACTGGCTGTTGCAATCTTAGATACCAAGCATGGCTAATCTTTCCATCAAAGTGAACTAGGAACATAGCTGTTCCTTTCGAGCGATATTCGGCAACAGAAGAACGCCAATCAAGGGATTCTTGCCACCATATTAGGTGAGATAGAGGAGACAAAGTGTTGATAAATGCTACTAAGACTAGTAAAGTTCCTACCCCCTTTAGCCACTGATAAAGTGAATTAGCAACAATAGGCGGATTTAACAGAATCCAAGAGATTACAACAAAAGATAAGAAGAAGTAACGAGGTCCAGCAAATAACGGATGCGGCATAAACAAGGGTAGTCGGGCAATACTAGAAAATATAGCGGCAATTAAAACAAAATATAGTAGTAGTAAAAGTTGATTTGCTTGCATAGCGGGGTTGTGTATTTTCCCAAACCTAATGCCAACAAACAGACAAATCAATAAGCTAGTTAAATAAATAATCAATAGTAGCGACAAATCAAAAGCCAATCTATCTTCAACAGGAGAAACCAAATAGTAGCCAAAAAATTTGATTGCTATAGCCTTAAAAAAGTCTAAGTTAAAATCTTGTAATGATAGCTGGGTAGGCTGCTTTAAGGTTGTTACTGCTGTTAGCAAATGAGCAAAAGAAACTCCTGTAGCAATTACAAGTAAGCTAAACTCGTGCCAATTCTTAATAATCCAAGCTCGTAGCAAAAACAGCGGTGATAAAAAAACCATGAATGGCGTAGATAGACCACAAAGAATTAATACTAGCGATCGGAAAATTGTTTTGTTTATACTTTGAGCTTCAGGATGCCATAACAACAGAACAATTAAGATTACAGAACACATCCAAAAGCTATAAGAAGGAAGAATATAAACTTCTGGATAAATGGGAATTAGAAAAATAGCCAAAGCACAGAAAACGCGATCAATTAAAACTGTAGGAAATAAAATAACACTAAAAAATGTCGCAATATTTATCAAGACCCCGAAAAAGGTACTAATCTGGGGATACCACTCTAAAGATATCTGGAGGGATAGCCAATTAATGAACCGAGGAAGAACAATTAAATATCCATTAATAGGGCGTAAGATGCCTGCGAACCCATAGGTTAGAGAGTCTGGAATAAAGACTGTACCATCTTCTACCCAGACATCAGGATGGATAAATTGTAGTGGTCGCCGAATGAATAGTACCAGTAAAATTACGCCAAGTAAAAATAGAAATTGAACACCTGGATGAATCCGTTTTCGATCAATCCTCTGAACTGATTCCACCCACTGCCTCAATTTGCTTAAAAATACTGGAATCATCATAGGTTAAAATTCAAGATCCTTTCTTGGCTGGTTTAAAGCAAAACAGACTTTAGTGCCGCTTCATGCTCAATTAACCATTGATAAATGTCCTGTAACACCATTTTTGGAGTCTGTTGTGGCTGCCAACCTGTTTTCGCCATCACTTTGGCACTATCGGTGATAAATACAGGCACATCCCCTGGGCGATCTTCTGCCACAGAACGAATTTCGATCGTATTCCCGGTAATCTCCTGACAGAGTTGTGTTGTCTCCAGTAAGGAAAGGCTGTTACTCGCCCCACCACCCACATTCAACACGTCGCCATCTAGATCCGCAAAATGCGCCAATTGGTAATCAACCAGTTGTAACAGGTCATCCACATGCAACAGATCACGCACCTGTTTGCCAGTGCCACCAAACCCGATATAGCTCAAGGGTTTATGAAAGTAGTGCGCCGCCATCCACAACGTAAACACCCCTTGATCGACTTTGCCCATTTGCCAGGGCCCCGTCAGCACTCCACAACGATTGACGATCGCGGGAATCCCATAGGCATCACGATACTCTTCGATCAACAATTCGGAGGCAAGTTTCGTTGTGCCATAGAGCGATCGGGCACCCTGCAACCCAAACTCTTCCGAGATTCCCAGGGGGGATGCCCCAGGGAGGGTTTGCTCGGCGGCAATTTCAAACCGAGTGGCAATCTCCTGCAATTTCAGGGCGGTTAATGCCTTAATGGGATACACCCGGCTGGTCGATAAAAACAATAGCCGCGCCTGGTTTTGTCGTGCCAATTCCAGCAAATTAATCGTTCCCAGGAGATTTGTTTGCAATACATACTGGGGTGAACTAAACCCGGCTAACACCGAAGGTTCGGCGGAACAATCAATAATTGTGTCCACCTGGAGATCGGCTGGATCAAGGTCTGAGGGCGATCGCACATCTCCATGTAAAAATTCAATCCCATGCTGTTTAAATCGAGGCAGATTTAACTCCGAACCCCGCCGCCGCAAATTATCCAGGCAAGTAATTTGCCAATCGGGATGTCGCTGTTTTAAGCCGATCGCCAGGGAACTTCCAACAAACCCCGCCCCACCAGAAATTAAGACTTTCTCAGGCATTCACTTTTAACTCAGAAACATGATTACGACGGTGATAGTCGCCACGAGACAAATGTTTTTCCAACCAAACATACAGCACGATGAACAGATACCGACTGCCCATTTCTTTAATCTTCAGTTTGGAAATCCCCGTCTTGCGGTTGTACCAGCGAATTGGGATGACAACGTGAGAAAAACCCCGCACGATCGCCTTCAGTGGCAACTCTACTGTGAGATTAAAATGATGGCTGAGAATCGGTTGAATGCCTGTGATGACTTCCCGACGGTAGAGCTTAAAAGCGTTGGTCGTATCGTTGTAGCGTAAACCAAACAACACCTTAATAAACCAGTTTGCCAGTCGGTTAATGTAAAGCTTATGGATCGGGTAATCTACAACCATGCCGCCTTTAATAAAGCGCGAGCCAAACACACAATCGTAGCCTTCCAACAGCTTGTAATAGCCTGCCACTAAATCCTTAGGATCATCAGAGGAATCGGCCATGACGATCGCCACCGCATCGCCAGAAAACTCCTCTAAACCACGACGCACCGCAAAGCCAAAGCCATTCGGCGGCTGGTTGTAAACATACCGGATTTCAGGAAATTCGATCGCCAATTGCTGACACACCAGGCGAGTATTATCCGTACTATTGTCATCGACAATGACGATTTCATACCGAATCCGCTCACTCTGAAGAACGTTCGCAAAGCTGCAAACTGTGTCATACAAGCAATCCTGTTCATTGTGAGCCGGAATCACCACAGATAATTTCATCACTCCTCCACTCGTAAGGTTCCCACACTGGACTAATAAAATCGAGCAATTACTGCTACTAAACTAGCAGTGAGTACCACTAAGGAATAGCTGACTAAGAGTGTTCGCCCCGTCAACTCGGAAACTCTAAATGACCATCGCTGATTGTAAAACAGAAAGAAAAAGAGTGGTGCTATAGGAATCAAGTATCGTCCTTGGACAGCATCCACGATCGTTGCCCCTACAGGCATCCAGATTAGATATTGAGATAAATAAATCAGAAAAACTGTGGCAGCGCAAATTACCAAAATTTTCCATTTATGGGCAGGAGTGATGACAAAATCAGGTCGTTGACTTACTAATGCCACCAGTACAAGGATAAAAGGGTAAGTCAGGGTAACAAGGGCAGGTAGTTTGGTATCTAACCAACCCAGTAGACCAATAAAAGATTCGATCGCAGATCCTAAAGTTTGCAACGTATTCCAAGCTGTACTAACGATAGTTAGCGGATTTTCTAGCAGATATTGGGTCTGCCTTTCTACCGAAGCATCCACCAATGGATTTACAGGAATGCCCACATGCGCCTTCATAATGTTGCTCCAGATAACCCAGGCAAGAGTGCTGCACAGAGCAACCGTAATTCCAGAAATCCAGTAGCGTTTACGCCCTCCCATTTTCGCTTGAGGAATCAGAAAATATAAAAACGGAATTAAGAAATAGACTTGTTTAGATAAGGCTAGAAGTGTTCCCAATCCCACCATCATGACGACATCGCGAGTTAAAACCTTTTCGACTTTGGGATTACAAACAAAATTCATGATGATAGCGATTAACAAAAATGCCACACTATTGAGTAGGGCATCTGCGGATAGGGAAGCTCGCTGATTCACTGCCATAGGAGTCAGTGCTAGTAGGAAAAACAGCCATTTAAATCCCGGAATAATTTTAATAGCAAAAAACGTAATCAGCGTTGCTACAATAAAGTTCGTGAATCGTCCTAAATACAGGATAAAAAGAGGTGGCAGATTCAACCATTTACCAAAAGTGATGCCTACTGCTTGTGGCAGATAAGGAACCGGACTGTAGGCAGAGGACATAAATGGGACAAACGTCAAATTATCTTTATTCAATGGCAGTGTTTGAGTAGATTGAAACTGCTGCCCATCGACCTTTTCCTCGGGTCGAAATGGTATACGTCCCGTCCAAATATTGACTGTTTCCAATAAGCTTTGAGGTAACCACCCTCCCGCCGCACTATTATGCCGCTCGGCAACAATTCGTCCCTCTGTCACCTGATATCCTCGATATAAATGGGCGGGTTCATCAGGCACTTGGAAAGGTGGCAAGACCAACATAAATAACAGACCAAATGTCAGCCCCAATACCAAAAAAGCCCGTTCTGGAGCAGCACAGATCTGCCGGAACAAAAGCCGAAATTGTTTTGTTGGTTCAACACGTCCCTGCATATCCCAGTCAATCTCCTCTATCCAACAGCTTTGTTATGCTTTTTTAGCCAAACCCCTTATCAAGCTCTCGCCATTTTGCCTAGTTAAACTTGGTAACTTCAATTCAAGTCAGGTCAAAGGTGACATGGTGATTAGATAGATTGGGATTATAGTAAGGATCGCCCTTGAGAGAATGCAAGTACGATCGCCATTTGTTGTCCAAATTTTCCCACTCCTGCGGTTGTAATCCGGGCTTGCGACTACTCGACTCATAGTGAATCAATTGCACATAAGGAGTCACAAGATTGCGGTAGCCAGCCTGATGAATTTTCAGGCATAAATCCACATCGTTATAGTTATTGGGAAACCCTTCATCCATGCCGTTCAATTGCAGGAATAACTCCCGCCGCAGCATTAAACACGCCCCAGTTACGGCGAGATAATTGCGATTGACGATATTGGAGCAAAAGTAGCCAGGATGATCGCCATCAAAGCCATAAAAAGCATGTCCGGGATTACCACCCAGCACCATGACCCCGGTATGTTGAATCTTGCCATCCGGAAATAGCAGTTTGGCACCGACTGCGCCAATCTCCGTTTGTTGGGCAAATTCCAACATAGACTCCAACCAATCTGGAGTTATGACTTCCACATCATCATTCAGCACCAGTAAAAAATCTCCCGTTGCCTCAGATGCGCCTAAATTAATCCGTTGGGAAAAATTGAAGGGATCTGCACACCGGACTAGATGCAAATCTGGAGCCGCAATTCGCTCCAAAATCGGTGCTGGAATGTCATAGCCATCCACTACAACAATTTCGATGTTGGTGTAGGTACTACGATCGCGGATAGACCGGAGACAATTTTCCAACATGCAACAGTCCCCCGTTGCCGTAGCGATCGTGCCTCTAGCCGCACTGGGAATGATAATGCTGACTTTGGGATTGCCCATAATCTCACGGCGAATCCGATGGAATCCTGCCCGCTCCGTCTCTTCCACTCGTCCAGGGTAAGGGCTGCGATCGAGCATATCCTGCAACGCTTTCCGAGCCGCGATATATGCCCAGGGTTTTGCCTCCTCTCCCGATGTCACCGATGTGGGAATCACCCGCCAGTGATACAAAATTTTGGGAATATGATAAATTTGCTGGGTTTTCTCAACCACTCGTAGCACCAGATCGTAATCCTGCGAGCCATCATAACCCGGACGAAAGCCGCCAATCTCTTGAATTAAGCGAGTCCGGTACACTCCCAAATGACAGGTATACATACAGGAGTGAAAATACTCTGGCGACCAATCTGGCTTGAAGAAAGGATCACAGCGCTGACCATTCGGATTGATTTTATCCTCATCACTATAAATAAAATCCGCATCCGGATGCTGATTAATTAACTTAGCGGCTTCAAATAAGGCATTGATGGCTAACTCATCATCATGATCCAGCAGAGCAATGTAATCCCCAGTTGCCAGTTCCAAAGCTGAATTACTGGCCGCCACAATGTTGCCTGTCGTTTCCCGAAACACAACTTTGATCCGAGAGTCCAGGTTGCTGTAACGCGTCAAAATCTGACGAATGTGAGGTTGCGTCGAAGCATCATCGGCAATACACAATTCCCAATCCGGATAGATCTGATTCCGCACCGACTGGATTGCCTTCTCCAGCCACACTGCCTCCACATTGTAGACAGGCATAATTACAGAAAAGATGGGACGCAAAGCCCACAGTGCCATTTCGCCTTGAGCCGTCAAAAGATCTAAACGACTCAGGTGGTGTTGAGCCACCCATTTTTGGTAAGTCATCTGGCTTTGAGGCTGACGAATTGCCTTCTGATACAGAAATCGCGCCAGACCTCGGGTGCCGCGCTCCTGCCAAACTTGGAGAATTTTACTGAATTTTTTGCTGATCCAAGCAGGTGTTTCGCTAAGTCTCACAGGCGGTAGAATAAATGGTAATGAAATAATTTTTGCCTACAGTGCTAGGTCACTTTCACTGTCAGTCTTCAACCCCAGCGTTTGCTTGAGCTTAAACCATTGCGTTCTCAGTCGCCAGAATTTGCTGCTTTTCATCGCGGCAATTAGGGCTTGCGATCGCTCCAATTCTCCATGCAACTGCACGACTTCAAGCTGAGTTTGTCCCAGTTGAGCATGGGTTTGTTTGACATCACATTGGGTTTCATACAACCGGGCATGGGTTTGATGAACTTCATTCCTCAGCTCCAGAATATGCTGAAACACCACACCAATATGCTCTGAGTAAAGCTGCGGATGGTTGTGGTAAATCTGCTCGTAACTTCTGACTAGATACTCTTTTCCCAGCCGCTCACTCCGAGAATTTGGCACTTGCCGATAGAAACAGAGTGACTCAGGCAGATAGACCACCTCTCGTCCCAATTCAATCAGAGATAGCCAGAAATCATAATCTTCCCAGCCATAAAGCATATTCAGGTTATACCCACCTACCGTCTCCCAGTCAGCTTTGCGATAAAAGCCAAAGTTAAAGATCATGTTTCCCAGCAAGATCTCTGGAAAACGATAGGGAGGGAGGTCACACTTACCTGTTTTCTCACCAAAGAACTCAACTCCGGAATAAACCAGTCCCACCTGGGGGTTGGCTTCTAAAATCGGAATTGCGGTTGCCATATAGGTAGGGGCAATGCGATCGTCCGCATCCAACGGCAGAATATATTGCCCCTTAGCTTGCTGAATTCCCGTGTTTCGGGCTGATGAAGGACCACGATTCTCCGTATGAATTACCTGCACACCAGGCTTCTCATAGTGTTGGAGCAGTTCTACGGTCGCTACATCCGTCGAGCCATCATTGATGACAATAATCTCAAAGTGAGGGTAGGTTTGAGCCAGAACACTATCTACCGCTTCATCCAGATATTGCCCCTGGTTATAACAGGGCATGATCACCGAAACGACAGGGTTGTCCAGATTCATCGACTCACAGCCAAAACCTGCGTCTTGGTCATCTGCTGATAGATCCAGCGATAGGTTTTCTCCATGCCATCTTCTAGCCGGATATCCGGTTGCCAATCCATTAGCGATTGAATCAGCGTATTATCGCTATTACGACCATTCACGCCTTTGGGAGCTGAGAGGTTGTAACTCCGCTTCAGTTTTACCCCAGCGATTTCCTCGACAATATCCACCAACTGATTAATCGTCACCAGTTGGCTACTACCGAGGTTGATTGGCTCTTCGATATCACTTGCCATGATATCCAGCGTCCCTTTCACGCAATCATCGATATACATGAAACTGCGGGTCTGATTGCCATCACCCCAGATCTCAATTTCATGCACCCCTGACAGCTTGGCTTCAATCACCTTACGACAAATCGCGGCTGGGGCTTTTTCTCGACCCCCATCATAGGTGCCATGGGGTCCATAGACATTGTGATACCGGGCGACCCGGGTGATTAAACCATAATCTTCTGTGAAGTGACGGCACATCCGCTCACTAAAGAGTTTCTCCCAGCCATAACCATCCTCTGGCATGGCTGGATAGGCATCAGATTCTTTCAGTGCTGGCACGTCGGGGGTAGTTTGCCGATAGGCCGGATAAATACAAGCCGATGAGGAGTAGAAGAAGCGTTCAATCCCAAACTTCTCCGCTGCCATCAGCAGATGGGTGTTAATTAGCACACTCAACATACAGAGAGCTTTATTATTTTCAATAAAGCCCATGCCGCCCATATCTGCCGCCAGGTTATACACTTGGCTGGCACCGTACAATGCCATCTCACAGTGTTCTTTTTCTCGCAGATCCAACTGAAGGTTTTCAGCCTCTGGAGAGACTTGATACCACTCGCTAATCGGCTTGACATCGACCGCTCGTACCGGACGATCGCCCTGCTGAACTAAAGCCTGGACTAAATGCCCACCAATAAAGCCACCTGCACCACAGACTACGATCATAATTCGTCACTCCTCTTTGTTGTTGGCAATTGGGCTTATGCAGCCGATGAACCGATACCGAGCGCCATGTACTCACAGACAGGCGACAGTTGATCGCGATCGAGAATTCGCCAGCAGTCTAATACTAGTTTGCGTTGACTAGAGTTTAGCGGGGCGAAATGAGATGGTTCAAGTTGTTTGAACTCTGTACAAGGGATTGTAATCACTATTGCGTCTGCCCGTTGCACACAATCCAGTGCTGAAGTGGCATACTCGGGTTGATCACCCAGGGTTTGTCGGGTATTATCTAACGCCAGCGGATCATAAAGTACAACTGAAATCCCTTTGGACAGCAACTCTTTTGCCAGTGCCACCCCTTGCGATTCTTCAATCACACCCGTATCCGGCTTATAGGCTAACCCCAAAATGCCAACGTTCATCCCTGCCGATAAGCGAGGTGACAGATGGCTCACGATCCGAGCGGCTTGCTTGCGGTTAATCACATCCGTTGCTTCCGCGATCGCCGCCGTTGCCCCAATCGAGTTAGCCAGATACCCAAATGCCACATTATCCCGGGGGAAACAAGGTCCGCCATAGCCCGTTGCTCCTTTCAAATATTTTTTGCCGATGCGCGAGTCCTGCCCGATCGCATTCGTCACCACATCGACATCGGCACCGGGGATGCGCTCACAGATTTCACCCAGCATGTTGGCATAGGAGATTTTGGTGGTGACAAAGGTGTTAACGGAAATCTTCGCCAGTTCTGCGTTCACCAAATTCATCCGAGAGATCGGCGGTTGATGATTCGCCAAATTCCGGTAAATGCTGGCTAACATCTCACCCGATTTGGGATCCGATTCACCCACTAAAATAAAGTCTGGGTTCAACATGTCATGAATCACATTTCCCAGTGCAATGAATTCAGGGCTGTAACACAAACCAAAGCCTTCTCCGCAGCGTTTCCCTGAAGCCACTTCCAACGCGTCTCGGATCGGCCCACCGGTGGCACCTGGCATCACTGTACTGGTAATGACGACGAGATGAAACTCATCCTTGTGGCGCAACGCCTGACCAATCTGCTCGATCGCCGTCAACACATACTGAATCGAGAACCCACCCGTTGCCTCGCTGGGAGTCGGCACGATAATAAAAGTGGCATTGGAACCGGCAACCGCTTCAGCATAATCAGTCGTAGCCCGGATGCGATCGCGGTTACGATCCAGCATCTCAGCCAAGCCAGGCTCCTCCACCGGAGCTTTGCCTTGATTAATTTGCTCAACAAAGACCGGATTCACATCCACCCCAATCACGGAGTAGCCTTTTTCAGCAAGACAGGCAACCATTGGCGACCCCAACTTGCCCAGACCAATGACTGAAACTGTTTGTTGTTCCGTCACAAACCACCACTCCTCACTGCTCTTAACTGCAATCAATTATTTGACCGACGAAGGTTTACTTCGCCTTAATCTGGAGACGATTCTAGCAGGAATCTTTTTAACTTTAGAGACTGGCACTAGTAATTGATCCCGACTCCGCAGTAACTTCAGTAACCGTCCCGCTATTGGTTGCAGAGACGGACGTGCCAATGGCAGCATATCCAGATGTCGATCGAGACGTTCCCAGGTCCATCCAGGTTGCCGTAATCCCTGCGGGGTGATCTGCCAATTCGCCAGATCCAGCATAAAGAAAGTGTAATGCTGACCGCCTAGCAATTCTAAGTTGCGAGCTGCCTCCGGCCCTAAAAATACCCCTTCTCGTCCTGCCGGATGATGATTGTAATCATGATTTTGATGCACCGCCGTCACCGCTTGAGAAGCATCAACTAAGGGGATCTGGAGATTCAACGCTTTATAGAGCATCCAATTATCCCAACACAAGCGTCCGATCGCAAACGGTGGAATGTCCGTGTAGGTATCACGGCTGAAGACAAAATAGTCCATTGCCTGCGGACCTTCTTGCCTGCCCGATCGCAACACTTGCTGATGCAATTGGTCTTGCCAGTTTGCCTCAAAGGTTAACGCTGTTTCAATATCCACATTCCAGCGTTGTCCAGTCAGCATAAAGCGTTGGAACGGTACTTGTGCGATCGCCGCCATAAAGTCCTGCATCAGGATAATATCGGCATTCACATAGGCAAACAGCGAACCACTACCAACTCGCTGAGCCATACCAAACAATGAACTCATCAACGGAGTACCATACTCGTTGCATTCAATGTCAGGGATATGTTTCAAACCAAATTCCTGCGCTACTGCTGCCGTACCTGGATCATTTCCCAAAAGAATAATTTCTGGTCGGGGTTGCAGCAATGTCCAACTACGAATCGCATTTCGTTGGATTGTATCAATGTGACCACAAAACGCCTTAGGAATAGCAAATAGAGTTAGCATTGGCAACAGTGCAATTTCAATCGGCTTTTAGCCCTAATGTTCGTTTGAACCTGATCCAAGCAGTTCTTAGCTGCCAAAATTTACTACTTTCCATTGCGGCTATCCGGGTTCTGAGCTGGTTCACCTCAGCCTGACAATGGCAGAGGGCTTGAGTAAAATCTCCCTGGATTTGGGCAGACTGGCTTTGGGATTGCTGCCACTGAACCAATAACTGAGCATTTTCCTGCCGCAACTGATTGAGTAAACCTTGCTCACTGTGCAGACGAACTTGTAGTTGTTGGTGTTCCTGTTGCTGCTGGTCTAGTTTAACTTCTAACTGGTAACATTTGCGCTCTAGGTTGGTAAGCAACAGTTGCGATCGTTGCCATGCCGTATGTGAGGGATGGATTGGAGATAAGCGTGGATTCATCCAGGTCTGCACCCCATCTCCAAAGGCAACCTCGCCCCATTCTGTTTGTTCGGTTGTCAGACAGGCAAAGTCATTGAGCTTATGCCAACCATGCTGACGAAACAGGAGCCGCAGTTCCCGTTCAATGTCAGTGGTATGAGTACTAATATGGACTCGTTTTACCTGCCGATTCATGGCAGTCATCGCACTACGGAAGACAAGGAACTCAGATCCCTGTACATCAACATCTACCAAGTCCACCACACCATCAACTTGCGCCAAAATTTGATTCAAACTGACGGATCTAACGGTTTGAACTGTGTCTAAGGATTGGCTGGTGGCATCTGGGGCGATCGCCTGCCCATACCATTCATCCGGCTTGCCCACATGAAATAGCACCTCACCATCCTGTTCATCCACAGCGGCTTCAACTAAGAGATGGTCATCCGGGTTAATGCCATTATCCCGGAAATGCTGCTGCATCCACTGAAAGTGAGTTGGTTCAGCTTCCACTCCAATCAACTTAACAGGCAAATCTGGGGCATACTGCTGCATCGCAACGGCAGCCCGCACCAACCACCGTCCAAAACCAGCCCCTAACTCAATCATCGTGAAGCGATCTTGGGCAAGCACCACGCTTTCCAGGATATCGATCCATTCAAAATACTCTTCATTATCCAGTTGAGGAACTAAGATTTCTTCAAGATCGGAGTGAATATACGATCGTCGCCGCACTACCCCTAAATAATCCACACAGAACTCAGGAGGAACCACTTTCGAGGTTTGATCCTGAAATTGACTTAAAACGGGATGCTCCATTTGGCAATGCAGGGTGACGGCAATAAGGTATCGATCATTTGAGATTCAACCCAAATCGGTGCTTAGTCTCACTCAGCTTTTAGCCCTAAACTTTTTTTGAGCTTCATCCAGGTTGTGCGTAGCTACCAAAATTGACGGCTTGCCATTGCAGTAGATCACTCTTGCAACTACCTTACCTCAACCTGCAACTACCCATTGGCTAGCGCTGAGCTTGAACTTAGGAAGTAGCAGAAGTTGCTTCAGGGACTTGAGCAGTAACACACAAATGCCAGCCAAAGTGTTGCTCTAGCCACCGGAACAAGGGTTGCGGCATCCAACGGAAGTACCACTCCTTCGTATACTTATATTGCTTATAGTCAGGAATATAGTACGG
>NZ_JBLZFZ010000085.1:0-23449 GCF_050753385.1 Pantanalinema rosaneae CENA516 | reverse complement strand
AGATGTGTATAAGAGACAGCTCTCCATCTCCCCATCCCTCCAACCTACCCCACCTCTCCCTGAGTTTGAGCCGCCCTGGGAGTCCGACACAGCAACACCGGGCAAGGAGCATAGTGGATCACATAGTCTTCAGTAACGCTGAGACGAGTATTTCTCAACGCTTGACGCGACTTAGTCGGCCCATCTTCAGGCTGCCGCTTACCGGGACGGAGAACCTGTAATGGGGATAGCAGCGATCGGCGGGTGGGATCACTGCCCAGAATAATTAAGTTGGCACCCTGCTCCTGCGCCACCTGACAAATTAAGGGAGCCGGATCACCCGTTTGCATGCGGGTTTGAATATCCAGATTCGTGCCTGCCAGGGCAGCTTTTGCCCGTTTCAGCAGTTGTTCTCCCTGTTCCTTCTGAGCGGTTTGCAGCGATTGATTGAGCTGCCAACTCAGGGTGGGAGACCCAAATGCCCCAAATAAGTTTTTGTTTACACCAATGGGCGACTGCACACATAGTAGCGTCACGCGCTCAATCCCAATCGGCACCAGTTGCAACACTGTCGCGATCGCCTGACGGGAGGCTAACGAGCCATCGATTAACAGTAAGACATGATTTAAGCTGGGAGTGGCTGGCGGTTCTGTTTGCTGGCTACCTCTGGCAACCAAGACACTACAAAAAGCGTAGCGAGCAATTACCGTAGAAACGCTCCCCAGTAGTAATTCGCGCATACCGCCCGTCCCACGATGCCCGACCGCGATTAATCCAGCTTGAATGGCGCGGGCATAGTTCAAAATTTCGGTGGCAGGACGACCCTGGCGCACTTGAAACGATAGCGATAACCCGGCAGGAACTTCGGTCTGGACTAGGGCAGTCAATTGTTCCAGGGAGAGGGGAGCCTGGTGGGTTGTCAGGGTTGTAGACGTGGTCACAGTAGTCACGTCGGTCGTGGTTAAATCAGTAGTTGCCGTTGGAGGGGGTGGTTGTCGGGGTTGTCGGTTGAGGCGATCGCCCCGGTTTGACGATCGAGGTTGGACGGTGACCGCCATTAGCAGGGTAATCTCCTCCCCTGGAGTCTCGGCATCTTCTACCGATACGGGTGATTGAGATTGCAGTAATTGAGCGATCGGATAAAGCAACCGTTGCGCTAGACGGGCACTGGGAGAGCCATCGGTTGCTAGGAGCAACGGTGGAAACAGAGTCGGGGAAAGGGGCGGAGTCATGATTCTTGTTACCTACCCCACAAATCTAGCAAACAACATCGATAGATCTTCCGAATAGACAAGGGCTGTAACAGTAACAGAGCGATTTTTCTGGGTAACATCTCTACTGAACTGTACTGAGCCGCTATGTAGAGTAAAAATAGGTCAAGTAGCAAGATGGGATGCCGATGAAGGTTTTAGTTCTGACCTGGGAATTTCCTCCCCGCATTGTGGGGGGGATCGCTCGGCATGTAGCGGAACTATACCCAGAATTGGTCAAGTTGGGACACAATATCCATCTAATTACGATCGAGTTTGGACAGGCTCCCGGCTATGAACTGGTCGATGGGGTGCATGTGCATCGGGTCAGTGTTGAACCCAGTAATGATTTTTTCCACTGGATCGTCAACATGAATCAAAGTATGGGGCGGCATGGCGGTAAGCTGCTGCTGGAAGAAGGTCCCTTTGATCTGATCCATGCCCATGATTGGTTAGTTGGTGATGCCGCGATCGCCCTGAAGCATATTTTTCGGCTGCCGCTCATTGCCACGATTCACGCGACCGAACATGGTCGCCATAACGGGATCCATACCGAAACCCAGCGTTACATCAGTGAGATGGAATGCCAGTTAACCCAGGATGCCTGGCGAGTGATTGTCTGTACCAATTACATGCGGCAGGAGGTAGAACGGGCGTTGGGCGTACCCTGGGATAAGATTGATATTGTTCCCAATGGCGTGTGTCCCGAGAAATTGATCTCGGAGGTACAGTTTGACCCGATCGCCTTTCGCCGTCACTTTGCCCATGATCACGAAAAAATTATTTATTACGTTGGTCGCATGACCTACGAAAAAGGTGTGTCTGTTCTGTTACGAGCGGCTCCCCGAGTGATTTGGGAAATGGGCGGCTATGCCAAATTCGTCTTGATTGGGACTGGGAATACCGATGACTTGAAGCGATTGGCATGGGATTTAGGGATTTGGGATAAGTGTTACTTTACGGGGTTCATGTCGGACGAGGATTTGAACAAATTTCGCCGGATCGCCGATTGTGCCGTGTTCCCCAGCCTGTATGAACCGTTTGGTATCGTTGCCTTAGAAAGCTTTGCGGCACAGGTGCCAGTCGTCGTTTCCGATACCGGCGGCTTGCCCGAAGTCGTTCGCCACAACAAAACCGGAATTGTCACATGGACAAACAATCCCGACTCCCTGGCTTGGGGCATTCTTGAGGTATTAAAGAATCCTAGCTATGCTCGCTGGCTAACCAGCAATGCCTATGCAGAATTGGCACAACGATTTAACTGGGCAAACCTGGCTCAACAAACGGCTACCGTCTACGATCGAGTGCTGCATGAACGCACGACAACCGATTGGTGAATCAACTCCGTCATTCAGTGGGGAGCATCTTCCGGCTAGTTTAGGCTATTCCCCAACGACGAAATTACTGATTAAGATTCCTCATTTCGCTCATCTAACACTGGCTTAGATTGGCAAAACAGTGTAGAAATAAAGGAGCAACTAAGGTAGTGCTAAATTTACCCCCTCGCCTTTGGTTGTAGTTACTGTGGTTATGCCAGTTGTGGCTACCGTGGTTACGGTTGTTAATGAGGAGTTGGATTGAATATGAAAACACGCGTCCTGTCTATTCTCGGTGCTGCCAGTGCTGTAGCAGGTCTGGCATTTCCAGCTTCCGCCCAATACACGGCGGTGACTGAAGTTCTGCCCAGAGAAACTCTTACCACTGTTACCGAGCTAGCTCTGCCTACCCCTCCGGTACAGCCCTATTTCTACACTCTGCCTAATGTGATCGTTCTTGATAAAGATACTAGCGTGACCAGCAACACGCCGATCACAGATAAATATGCACCCACCCTGCCGAACATTGACTATAGCGCTTGGGGCGAGCAAGTCAGATCTTGCTTATATGCCAGACCCATTTTAAGAAGAGTCGTTGGTAATCAAGCCGTACCCTTTGTCGTGAATGCTACAGAGGGTGTGATTCGTCTAAATGCGAACGATCGCGCGGTTTGCCCCGGCTAGTTAAATCAAGCCGCAAGCACCAAACTGAATTCCTACCGAATTAATGGTCGCCAGTTGGCGACAGTATAATGGCATGTTTTGTCAGTCAACTCTATGATGGGTAACTGGCAGAATGTGCCATTTATTTTTTATTAAGGGGCGTAGAGAGATCAGGAGGATCAGGGAGATAGAGAAGGTAATCTCTGTTCGCGGCTCATAGGGTATTGTTCGTTGTTTATGGCTGACGGGTTATGGATGTCAACGATCGGGCGGTCTGGTTAAAGGAACATACGGCATTAGGCTCTCTATCGGATGAGACGTTAGTGGCGATCGCGGCGGCAATTGTGGAGGTTCCAGTACAGGAGAATCGCCGCTTAGTCTTAGAAGATACCGCTCCAACCGCGTTGTATATTCTGCGATCGGGACGCTTGGAAAGCTACCATACCAGTCAAATTACAGTAGCGAAGGCGGTGGGATTGCTACCAGGGGCAATCCTACATTTAAAGGAATTGTTGCTGGAACAATTAGCGGAGCAAACGGTAGTCACCTTGAGTGATTGTGTGCTGTGGACAATTCCGAGTCAGGAATTCCTGACATTAGTGCAACAGTTACCGGAAATTAGTCAGACGTTCTCTCGCCAACTCGCTACCGAGTTAGATCAGGTTTCCGCGCAACTAACCTATGAACGAGAACGACAAACGGCGTTACGCCCCTATTTACTACCGAAGGTGAAGCGGGGCATTGTCGGTTCCAGTCGCTATGCCATCCGGTTACGACAGGACATTAAGAAGGCAACCCGGAATCGGCGATCGGTGTTGATTTTTGGGGAGCCGGGATTAGGCAAGGATAATATTGCCGCTCTGATCCACTTTGGCTCGGCTAGCCGCCATGAACCGATGCTGAAGATTAACTGCGATACGTTACAGGCCAGTGGTGCAGAGTTGTTTGGGCGGGCAGGCGGTAAACCGGGATTACTGGAATGGTTGGGATCGGGCACTTTGCTGCTGAATAATATTCAAGAATTGCCTTCAGACTTACAGCCCAAATTGGTACGGCTATTGGAAACCGACGAATATGAACCCGTGAGTCGGGAGGGGGAATCACCTCCACCTCCTCGCAGGTCAGAAGCCCGGATTATGATGACTTCCGAAAAAAGTCTGCTGCCCTTGGAGAAAAAACCCCTGATCGGGCATGAGATTAAAGTGCCGCCATTGCGGGTACGGAAAGCAGATATTCAAGCTCAAGTAGAGTATTACATCAGTTTGTTCTGTCGATCGCGGGGTCTTCCTAAACCTACCGTTGCCCCAGAAGCACTACGGCGGCTGCAAGGCTATGACTTTCCTGGCAACTTTGCGGAACTAGAAAGTTTAGTCGAACGGGCAATTCTTCAGTCAAATGGAGCCAGTGAGCTAACCGAGGAAGTCTTCTGGTCTGCTAGCACCAAAGGCAAGCGATTTCGGGTCAATTTACTCAATGCCTACCCCCAGTTACGGCAGTTTCTGCGGAGTGCCTGGTTCCCCGATCGAATTAACTATGGCTTTACCCTCGGTGTCTTTGCCGTGGTGGTTGCTGTATTAATGTTAGGCCCCCAGAACCGGGAACAGAATATTGCCCTCAATCTGTTTTGGGCATGGTGGTGGATGTTAATCCTGGTGGCATTTCCGTTTGTGGGGCGGCTGTGGTGTGCCGTATGTCCGTTCATGATCTATGGCGAACTGGCACAAAAACTGTCGCTCTGGCTTTATCCCCGGCAACTGCTACCCTGGCCACGTCAGCAAGCCGAAAAAGTAGGTGGCTGGTTCCTGTTTGGATTATTTACGTTGATCTTGCTCTGGGAAGAATTGTGGAATCTGGAAAATACCGCCTACCTGTCCGGTTGTCTGCTGTTGCTGATTACCGCCGGAGCCGTGATTTTTTCGGTGTTATTTGAGCGGCGGTTTTGGTGCCGTTACTTATGTCCGATCGGCGGGATGAATGGCTTGTTTGCCAAACTCTCGATCGTGGAATTACGGGCGCAACAAGGAATTTGTTCAGCGACCTGTACGACCTATCAGTGTTACAAAGGGGGACCCCAAAAAGGTGAAGGGCAGGAAACAGAAGGTTGTCCGCTTTATTCCCATCCTGCCCAACTGCAAGATAATCGGGATTGTGTGTTGTGTATGACCTGCTTGAAAGCCTGCCCCCATCGATCGGTGGAATTAAACCTCCGTCCACCCGGCATTGATTTGTGGACAACGCACACCCCAACCGGGTACGAAGTCTGTTTGTTATTCCTATTATTTGGAGCCGTTTTTCTCCATCGCTTGCCTGAGATCACCGCAGAATTAAGCTGGAATTTACCCCTCAATCAGTTTGGGATCCATGCCGGACTGTCCATTTTAGTCATGTTGGTTCCAGCCACGATCGCGCTGCTAGCGTATGGTGTGATGCGATCACTCAGTTGGTCTAGTAAACCACGATCGTTTATCGAACTGGCGTATGGCTATCTGCCGTTAGTGTTGGGGGGCAATCTAGCCCATTACTTACGATTGGGATTAACGGAAGCCGGACGGGTGATTCCGGTCACCTTTGCCACCTTTGGAGTTTCAACCGGAACGCTGGGTTCTCTCGTTGCCGTGGCACATCCGGCGGTAATTGCGTTTTTGCAGGCAGTGACGTTGATTGGTACAGTCTGGCTGAGTATATTCTTAACTCAAAAAATTGCCCGTCAACCCTTCTTAAAGCTGTTGCCCCAACACCTGGCGACATTTGCGATCGGCTCGTTAATGTGGAAGGTAATTGTCGGGTGGTAGGTTAATCGACGACCTTGAGTAAGCCCATTTGTAGACGATCGAAGACATGATTGATCTGATCCATTTCTTCCCGGTTGAGGGGATGCTCGTTCACCATCGCCTTCAGGAACACTGTTTCATCGGCACGGGTGATTCTACCAGAAGCCAACACCCGGTTGATCACCTGACTGATACCAGTAGACATGGGACAGTTGTGGTTAGGAGTTTGCATAACGTAAACGATTCAGGGCTGAATAAATATACCTTCGTCGATCGCACGATTGATTAACTCCCTCTACATGGCGACTCCACTGTCACCCGTCTGGATGATTTAAAGCTTTGATGAACTTTCTCCCGATAAAGTTAAAGAAAACTATAAGCTGTGGTGGTTTGCAGTCTATAACTCTTGTTTGAATCCGCAATATTTCACTACCTTTAACAGATATTTTGACTCTGCTGCTATTAATAATGACGAAAGTATTTCAGTTACCAGTCTTTCAGAACTCCGAACTTTTCCAACGCGCTTTAACCCATCGATCGTTTGCCAATGAAAATTCTAATGCGGGTAAACATAACGAACGAATGGAATTCTTGGGTGATGCGGTCTTAAACTTTCTTAGTGGGGAGTTTTTGTATAAACGCTATCCCGATAAAAGCGAGGGAGAACTAACTCCCCTGCGATCGGCATTAGTGGATGCCAAACAACTCGCAAAGTTTGCTAAGGCCCTCGATTTAGGTCAACAAATTAAGTTAGGCAAGGGGGCAGATCGGGAAGGAGGTAGACAGAATACTCGCCTGCTTAGTAGTACCTTTGAGGCTTTAATTGGAGCCTATTTTATAGATACCAATTCTGATATTAATCAGGTGCGATCGTATGTGGAACCATTTTTTGATGCTGTTGTCAGTCACCTGGCGATAACGGCTCAAACGGTGAACTATAAAAGTCGCTTTCAGGAATGGTCATTAGCCAATACAGGCATGAATCCCAATTATGTGATCGTGTCAGAGTCGGGCCCCGATCATGACAAATGCTTTGTTGCCGAAGTGCAAATATCCGGTAAACCCTATGGCCAAGGAAGCGGACGGAGGAAACAGGATGCTGAGAAGGATGCCGCCCGGGATGCCCTTGATCGGTTAGGGCAAATTTAGAAGTTTGCTAAGGGGTAAATCCATGACATTGAGCCGCGATCGCTTATAAGCAGCAGAGATACACAATTTCATTACCATAAAACGTGATTTTTAGCTGACTTGTAAACTCGCTTTTCTCATAGATTAAATAAATTGAATTGCCAAATTAAAAATTTAAATCTTTTTTTAGTAAAAACAGGGAATTCACGGTATTTTTTTGAGCACAAACGAGTAGAATACGTTACGTATCGAATTTACATTTCGCCCTGCCAGCGTGGACATGAGTCGAATTTCTTGACATTGTGCAGGTAAACAGCTTTTGCCAAAAATACTCAATTAGTTCAGTTGAGTAGTGTAGAGTGGCTATTTACGGGAACTAAATCACTTTGGAACCCATGCCAGCTAAAAGCTCAGTGATGGCATTGCTGAGTATATTCTGTGATGGGCGAAATGTGAGTTCTCAACTTAGGTCAAATCGAAATTCTGTGCAATCAAATACTCTTCTCAACTCTCCAGTAACGGCAGTTTCAACCCAGCCAACAGCAGAACTACCCTTTACCCTGCAAGATTTGAAGGCGGCAATTCCTAGCTATTGTTTTGAACCTTCTATTGGTCGATCGCTGGCTTACTTCTTTCTTGATATTGGTATCATTGCCGGTTTATATGCGATCGCGGCTAGCCTAAATTCCTGGCTATTCTTTCCAGTGTTTTGGCTCATGCAAGGAACGATGTTCTGGGCATTATTTGTAGTCGGTCATGACTGCGGTCATGGTTCCTTCTCTAAGCTCAAATGGTTGAATAACCTGATTGGACACCTGGCTCATATTCCCATTTTGGTGCCCTATCACGGTTGGCGCATCAGTCACCGGACTCACCATGCCAACACCGGAAATATTGACACCGATGAAAGCTGGTATCCCGTTACAGAGTTGAAATATCACCAGATGCCCTGGTATGAAAAGCTATTTCGCTTCTACTTACCCTTGCTGGCATATCCTATTTATTTGTTTAAGCGATCGCCCGGTCGTCAAGGCTCTCACTTTCTACCCAATAGCCCCCTATTTCGTCCCTCTGAAAAATGGGATGTGATCACCAGTTCGGTTCTGTGGGGATTAATGGTGGGATTGTTAGGATTCCTCACCTACCAATTTGGCTGGGGATTTATCGTGAACTATTACCTCATGCCCTATCTGGTCTTTGTCATCTGGTTGGATTTAGTCACCTATCTGCACCATACCGAGGCAGATATTCCTTGGTATCGTGGTGATGATTGGTATTTCTTGAAAGGGGCACTTTCTACTATCGATCGGGATTATGGACTGATTAACTCGATCCATCACAATATTGGTACCCATGTGGCACATCATATTTTTCTGAACATGCCCCATTACCACCTGAAAACAGCAACGGAAGCGATCAAGCCAATTTTAGGTGATTACTATCGTTCTTCTAACGAGCCCATCTGGAAAAGCTTTATGCGCTCTTCCAAAACCTGCCATTTTGTGCCAAATCACGGCTCAGAAGTTTACTACCAATCGGCCAAAAAGTAGTTGCTCAACAGAAGCTTAATCAGGAATTGAATCTTCAATTAACTATTGGCTAGAGGCGGACGGTGGTTCGCCTTTATTTTTTGTCGAAAATTAGGCTGCATACTCATATTTATTAGTAGTTAGAAATAATAAAAAGTGCTTTAAAGCAACTGATTTAATTGCAAACATCTATGCCTTTTGGGTATCTATTGTCTTTACCCTAAGGGCAATGCACCGTTACAAAATTTGTGCGAACTTAATAACCGAAGTAATCGCTAAAAATAAGCTGATACGGAGAAAAAACATGCCAGATGAAACACGGAATCTCAACCTACCGGAGGTTGATCCGACTGAAGTTGAAGACTCTAGAATCAAACAGGCGATCGCCGATGAACATCGCTCATTCCTAGAAAAGGTAATGGTTGAGGGTGGTCTTGCGGATCCGTATGATGCGCGGGACATCACCGAACTTGTGTATCGGATTATGCGTGATCTAATGACTACCGATACGATCGAGCGAGTTGAGTCTGAGTTGCATGGAGAGGTCATGCACACCAATGAAAAAGCTCTCCAAATGGACATTGCCGATCTGTGGAAAGACTCTAATCCGATCGTTGGCTTTTTAAGTCGAGTACGTCCTCCACTAAAGGGCCCAGGACTCTCAGGTATTACTTCCGATCTCTTTTTAACTCGGGTTGCCAACGAAGGCGGTTTACCACCCACTTTAAGTGCGGAACGGGTGGTGAAAGCAGTATTTTCGGCAACCAAAGATGAGTTATCTGAGGAGCGAATTCGGGAAATTGCCCCCTGGCTGCCAGACAAAGTTCAGGACATTTGGAACCAGGCTTAATTAAGTAGAACTCCTTTCAATCACGATCGCTCCATTCTCGTCATTCTGAGTGGAGCGATCGTCGTTTATTGCCTTACGCGAGGTAAACGTTTAGTGTCTTGAACATCCAGGTTCAATAGGTTAGACTCGCTTCCCTTCCTGTTTAACAGTGCCCATATCCACAACTGCACTCCGCATGAAATTAATGCGTTGTTCAAACTCAAGTTGTTTGATCCGATTAGCAAAGTTAGTAGTTGATTCAGGTAAGTTGTACTCCGATGGCACTTGAATGACTTGACCTTGCTCCATTCCTTGAGCTAACAGGAGCCAAACTTCCAGGCGACCACTGGACGACAACGCATCATACGTCCGGGTGAACGACGAGGCCTTACCACTGACAATATCTCGTTGAGCTTGCAACTGCTGCTCTTGAGGTAGGGCAGCAATCTGGTGGTACAGCGCCGTTGCTGGTTCAGTAACTGAAGGATCGGTGGTTGGATTGAGTTGATCCTTCAGGTCTAGATAGCCGTACCACAACAAAGCAAGCTGAGTGTCTGCATCAAAACCACGAAATTCTTTTAAAGCATTTTCAGTGGTTTTATCGGTTGCGTAAGTCATAGATATCTCCAAACTCTCTGTTGTGTTTGTCGGTGGAATTATTCATCCCTTACAAACGTTAATCAATGTATTCAGAAAGGTAACCCTGCCTTTGACAGAATCGATATACGGCTGGCATCGTGTTGCTTAACACGTCAGAGATAGCTTGTTTAGAAGCATAGATTTAATTGATAAAGATCAAGCCTATTTAGGAGGTAAAACTTGATTTCCTCTGCGAAAATACCTTTATAGATCTGATTTTTTAGTGTTCATATCCGACCAAATTTAGCAGGAAATTATCTTTCCTGGCATTGTTCAAGACGATGCCCGATCGCGATCAATTAAATAGTAATTTGCTGATTGATTGCCAGGAGATAATTAGTGATTAATCTTTCCTAATCAGATTAGAATTAAACTGTAAACCCAGATATAAAAACTCAATATCTAGTCAGAACTATCTACTGAGAAGATCGTTTGTAGGTAGGGCATAGCTCGTTACGGATCGAGGATTAAGCAATTGTGGATACTTTCTGATCTCCTCAAGGTTTCAGTTACCTCAATTTAGCGACACTTCTCGATAGAAGTGCTTTCATAGATAGATAGGAGCATAATGTTTGGATAAGGGAAATTCGTTAGCATTTTCGCGGCTGACTTAGTGCTGCGTGGGGGTAGTTCGGAGGTTTCAGTATGGTTCAGTTTCACATTCAGGCGGACAGTGATATTCCAGCTTCAACTCAACTGTATAACCAGATTTTATTCGCGATCGCCTCCCGCCAGTATCCACCGGGGCACCGCCTGCCCAGTACCCGCCAACTTGCCATGCAAACTGGATTACACCGTAACACGATCAGCAAGGTCTATCGGCAACTGGAAGAAGCGGGGGTAGTCGATGCTCATGCCGGTTCCGGGATTTACGTCAGAGATCAGAGTAATGAAGGTAATGCTAAAGCTAAATCCCCCCTGCTTGATCAGCATCCTGATGCGTACAAACTTGTGCAAGTAAGTCTGGATGAGTTATTGAAGCAAGGGTGCTCCCTGAGTCAAGCCCGAGAACTGTTTCTGGCCGAAATTGATTGGCGACTCCGATGTAGCGCTCAGGTTTTGGTGACGGCTCCTACCCATGACATTGGGGCTGGGGAAGTGATCATGCGGGAATTAGAACGGGCGTTGAACATTCCTGTCCAGTTAGTGCCGTTAGAGGAATTAGGACAAATTTTGGATCAAACCCGATCGGGCACCGTTGTGACTAGCCGTTATTTTATTGCCCAGGCCGAAGCGATCGCGGCTCCTAAGTCAGTACGGGTGATCCCGATCGATATCTATGACTTTGATGCTGAAATTAAGCTAGTCAAAAAGCTGCCCAAAGGCACCTGTGTCGGGCTGGTCAGCCTTAGCTCTGGGACAGTAGGCGTGGCTGAGGTGATTGTCCACAGTTTACGCGGCGATGAACTTTTGGTGATGACCTGTCAACTAGGTGACTCCTACAAGCTTAATGCCATTGTCCGAAGTGCCCATACTATTATTAGTGATCAGGCAAGCTGTGCCGCCGTTAAAGCCGCGATTAGTGCCGCCCGCAACGATATTATTCGTCCACCTCAACTCGTGTGTTGTGAAAACTTTATTATCACTAAGTCCATTAACTTACTTAAACGAGAATTGGGGTTAGAGTAATCTACCAATCCTCATAAAAAAAGTGGGGTGAAAGGTATTCATCCCACTTCATGTACTTCCTTGATTAAGACAACTCCTGAGCCAGGAGAGCAACAGGTTAAAGCGCCAACTGTCTAGATTCAGCTTCTAACAGTGACACTAAACTAAAATTGCCTTGGGCTCTTGCCACCTGTAACCGCCGCTCCAAATTACGTCGGAGGTTAGCTTGATGAATTTTGCCGACTTCGCGCAATACTGGCACCCGATCGGGAATGACAACAGCCTGTTCGGTTCTAGCCACCGCAACGGGCATGGCAGCGTTTGCCGCATGAGAACGATAAGTAGCGCCCCGGTAGGTTAGCGTCACATTAGAATGTCCCAGGCTACGTTCAGCAGCAGCAATTTGACCACGGGTGTACGTTACGCCCCGGTAGCTCAACGGTACATTCGGGTTAGGAATGGTATTTTCTTGCAGCGTATGACAGTTCCGGCTAGCATACTGATGCTGGTTCAATACTTCAGCCTCTGTCACTTCTAATGACGGAGGGGTATAGTCATACGTCGCACCACGATAAGAGAGTTTCATAGTCTCGCCTCGACCAAACAATGAGTTAAGTGAAATGAGGCGCGTTCCTTCAGGATATATCCTTACTTCCGTCTCCTCAGGCTCCCTGTCTGGTTGATCAGCACCAGACCGTTCCTGAAGCTCCAAAGAGATGAACGTTGTTAGTTTATGTCTGTATCATACTTTACGATTTACCCCCGTAAATCGTCCTTAAGAAAGGTTTATAAAGCTTTCATGACAATTTTAGCTGGAGATCAGGTGGAAAACTCCGGTAAGTCTGCCTTATGCTGAACAGGTGAGAGGATTATCGATCGTTTATTGGTCGCCCAAATTTAAGCATACTGTGAAGGTTCTGATCTTTGATTTTGATGGTACGATCGCCGACTCATTCGACACTGTTCTAACCATTGCTAATCGTTTAGCCCATGAGTTTGGCTATCCATTCACACCCCCGGAAACTGCCAAGCACCTAAAACACCTGAGTTCCAGAGAAATCGTTCGCCAGTCCCAGGTTGCCTTTTGGCAAATTCCGTTTTTGCTCAAACGACTGCGATCGGAACTGCACCATGAAATTCAGTATCTCCATCCAATTCCAGGCATGGCAGCCGCCTTACAGGAAATTCATCAGCAGGGGCATCACCTGGGCATTGTCACGTCTAACTCACAGGAAAATGTGGCGGCATTCCTGGACACCCACGGGTTAAGTGAGTTGTTCGATTTCATTGGCTCCGGACTGACTGTATTCGGTAAAGGGAGGGTGATTCAAGCAGCATTACGGCAATACCAGCTTGATCCCGCTACAGTGATCTATGTAGGCGATGAAACCCGTGATATTGAAGCAGCTAAAAAGATTGGCATTCCAGTAATTGCCGTCAGTTGGGGGTTTAACTCTGCTCAGGCATTAGCCAAGCACTACCCCAATCTGTTAATTCATCATCCAGAGGAATTAGTTAAGGCTGTCAATACTGGCTGCATTAATCAACTACTTTGAACCGACCTAGCCGAATTTCATCCAGAATTCGACTGATTTGGTAGCGATCTTCATCCGTTACCCGCTGCTCTGATAACAGGCTGGAAGTCAACTGGAGATGTTCTTCGCGGGTTACTTGTTTTGCCACCAGCACTCGATTGACTAACTGCTTGATAACATAATTTGCCTTGATCTGAACATTCCGCATGATGTAGCCTGCACCGGACGATGAATGAGAAAGGTTTTAAGATTCCTTTCAGATTTAACGTTCCCTGATCAGGATAATGAATTGACAAAGTTATCCAGGTTTCGATAAAGAATCGGTAAAACGCGGAGTACCCAATTTGAATATGCAGATCGAGCGCATCCCTGCCCTATCCGACAACTATATTTTTCTGCTGTACGATCCCACCCGCCAGGAAGCTGCCGTTGTTGATCCAGCCGATGCTACTCCAGTCTTACGGCGGTTAGAACAGTTGGGAGCCAAACTAGTCGCAATCCTCAATACTCATCATCATCACGATCATGTCGGGGGGAATACGCGGTTATTACAGCACTTCCCAGGTGCAATCGTCTATGGTGGAGCCGAGGATCGGGGCAGAATTCCGGGACAAACTGTGTTCTTACAGGAAGGCGATCGTGTCCCCTTTGCCGATCGCAGTGCCCAAGTGTTCTTTGTTCCCGGTCATACTCGGGCGCATATCGCCTATTACTTTCTGCCTAATCGAGCCAATACACCGGGAGAACTGTTTTGTGGGGATACCTTATTTGCCGGAGGGTGCGGCAGACTGTTTGAAGGCACTCCTGCCCAAATGATTGATTCCCTCGGGAAGTTACGTCAACTTCCAGATCACACCCGCGTCTGGTGTGCCCATGAGTACACGTTGAAAAACCTGCAATTTGCCCTGACCGTCGATCAGCAGAATTCTGATCTCCAGCAACGACTCAGGACGGTAACGGCAGCTCGTCAACGGGCAGAAGCAACAATACCTTCAATCCTGGGAGTGGAGAAGCGCACGAATCCGTTTCTGCGGTGGGACGATCGCGACATCAGAGCCAGGGTAAAAGCCAGCAATGATATTCAGACGTTCTCTCGCCTGCGGGGGATGAAGGATATGTTTTAACTAGTCAAAGTAGAATAGGGTGACAATTTTGCGTTGTTCTTCCGCATCCTGACAGGTTTTCAGCAAAGTATGGCTGTCGTGGAAGGCAAAGCAAATCAACTGCTGACAGCGGGAAATAATCTCCTGATTACACAGGGCACTCGCTTCTGCCAGAGATAAACTATCATTCTCCGGATTTTCAACCAGATGCATGACCTGTTCCAGTTGGTCACGAGACTCACGCGGCTGGCGATCGAGGCTTTGCGGTAAGATGACGGTCAGCAGCGACGGATCCGCGCGTAATGCCCCCCGAATGGCAGCAAAGTTCGTTCCCGTTGAGCCGGAGGTCATCAATCGGTTGCCCTCCAGCACCAGGGCATAGCTCATCATCTCAATCAAATTCTGATGGGTAATCGGCACATGCCGCGACCCCAATAAGGCGATACGCTTAGAGCCAGTTTGCTGGATGGTCGCTAGCTCTTGGAGAAAATCATCAACCTTTGGAATGTCTAAAGATTGGCTCAACGGTCGTTATCAGGCGCTACAACCCAGCTATTGTAACAGACAGGATATGCACTAGCATGATTGATTCCGTAGTTTCCATCGGACAGCCTGCCACTTGGGCTACCGCCATTCGCTATCCGGCAACAGAGTTTTCGCCCACTCGCTTACCGATCGTGTCAGGAGCGGTTCCTGCCGGACTTCGGGGGACGTTATACCGCAATGGGCCGGCGCGTCTACAACGCGGCCAACAACGGGTGGGGCACTGGTTTGATGGCGATGGGGCAGTTCTGGGAGTGCGATTCACCGACAGTGCTGCGATCGGGGTCTATCGCTACGTGCAAACCAACGGCTATCAGGCAGAAGCCCAAGCAGGGCGCTATTTGTTTCCTAATTACGGCATGGTGACTCCGGGAGGCTGGTGGCAACGGTTTGGCAGACCGATCAAAAATGCGGCGAATACCTCCGTGATCGCGTTACCCGATCGCCTGTTGGCATTATGGGAAGGGGGCGAACCCCATGCCCTGACGCTGGATACCTTAGAGACGATCGGGTTAGATAACCTGGGTACACTAGCGGGCAAACCCTATTCTGCCCACCCCAAACGGGATGCTAAGACAGGAGAAATTTTTAACTTTGGAGTGACATTAGGGGCAAAGGTGCAGTTGCAGGTCTATCGCAGTGATGCCTCAGGTCAAATTCGCCAAACTAAGGCAATTCCGCTATCTGGCATTCCCTTAATTCACGATTTTGTCTTAGCAGGTCGCTATCTGATTTTCTGCATTCCCCCGGTGCGGATCCAGCCGTTGCCGGTGTTATTGCAATGGCGATCGTATAGTGAGGCGATGCAATGGCAACCTAGCCTCGGTACAGAAGTGATTGTGCTCGATCGCGACACCCTGGACGTTGTAAGTCAGTTGGAAGCGGATCCCTGGTTTCAGTGGCATTTCGGCAATGGCTACGAACTCAGTGATGGCTCGGTGATCCTCGACATTGCCCGTTATCCAGACTTTCAAACCAACCAACGCTTACGGGAAGTTGCTACAGGACAAATTGAAACGCTAGCTCCCTCTACACTTTGGCAATTGCGGCTCAATGTCCAGTCCAGTCAGGTACTCACCCTACAGCAGATTTTGCCCCGAAGTTGCGAATTTCCGGTCGTTAATCCTCAGGAGCTAGGACAACCCTGCCGCTATACCTATCTTTCAATGCATCCTGAATCAGCAGATCAGCAGCGAGAACTCTATGGCACGATCGCCCGCTTCGATCACCAAACCGGGACATTAACAGAAGCCACACTGGGAGAGCATCACTATCCCACTGAACCGATCTATGCCCCGGATGCCACCCAATCCGAGCAAAGCTGGATTCTGACCGTAGTTTATGACGGCGATCGCCAGTGCAGTGAACTCTGGATCTATGCCGCCGATCGCTTAGCTGATGCACCAGTGTGTCGCTTAAGCTTGCCCGAAGTTGTCCCCCCCGGATTTCATGGCACCTGGCACCCCGCTCCTGCCTAAATCCCATCTGAAGGTGGCATTGGGACGACCGAACAAGCAATCGCGATCGCCCAAATGCTCGCCTGAATGGGCTAGTTGGACTTCAGATCAACATTCAGCAATTCTGCGATCGCCTGACGTTCTGCCGGAGGTTGGGATGGCAGTTCCTGCCGCGCATCGGTGATTAACCAGTCTAACGATGCTGCTTGTACGTCGATCGTGGCACCTGTCTTGTCTACGCAATAGCGACCGAACACCAATTTATCGACCAGCCGCACTCCTGGGCCCAAGCGGGAATACTCGAAGATCACACTGTTATCGACCGTTGCACCGCTACAGACCCAACAGTTAGGACCAATCATCGTCGGGCCAATAATCTTAGCCCCATCCTCAATGTGAGTCATGCCACCAATATAAACGGGTCCTTGAATGTCTACTTTGTCCCAGTTCACGGCTACGTTTAATCCGGTATAAACCCCTGGAGCGACTTGATGACCCGGAATCTGGACGTTTTTAATTTGTCCCTGCAACACAGCGCGAATGGCGTGCCAATAGTCCGGGACTTTACCAATATCGACCCATTCAAAATCCATCGAAATGCCGTAGAACGGTGCCCCCATTTCGACCAACTTCGGGAATAGCTGACTCCCAATGTCATACTCGACTCCGGAAGGAATATAGTTCAAGACTTCCGGCTCGAAAATATAAATCCCGGTGTTAATGCAGGTACTGAGCGCTTCTTCCACGGATGGCTTCTCCTGGAAGGTTTTGATCCGACCTTCTTCATCGGTTACGACCACCCCATAGCTGGAAACCTCTTCCCGTGGGACTTCCTTCATTACGACGGTGGCGATCGATCCTTTTTCCCGGTGTAACTTTACAGCCGCCGTCAGATCCAGGTCAATCAATGCATCCCCACAAAGGACGACAAAGGTATCATCGAAAAACGGAGAAAAATCTTGAATCCGGCGCATGCCTCCCGCCGACCCCACCGCTTCTCCAACCAATTCTCCATCGACAATCCGCCCTTCAAAGGAGTAGGCAATCTGTACGCCAAAGCGTTGCCCATCCCGGAAGTAACTCTCAATTTCATTGGCTAGATGGCTGACATTGACCATAATCTGGTCAAACCCATGCTGCCGTAGCAGCTCCAGCAAAAATTCCATTACCGGTTTTTGCAGGATGGGAATCATCGGTTTGGGAATGGTGTAAGTGATGGGGCGTACCCGCGTTCCCTTACCTGCCGCCAGAATCATGGCTTTCATAGTATGTATATCTCTCAATCCTCAGCCATTAAATTTTAATCAATCGTGGTCAGGCAACCAAACTGCCCTCACGACTGATCTGATCATTGTTACTGATGCTAGATGGAAGTTGGGGATACTGACAGTAAGCTGGCATACCCTTATCTAAACTTTGCCAGAAAGACGACCATTCTTTACGGCATCTCTACATAAAATTTACGGAGTTTTTCTCTCAATTTCCTAATTTTTCTAACTTTACGATCGCCCAAATTGCCTCAACCTAAATTGGCTTCCGGCGCTACTACCAAAGGGCGAATTTTTAGGTCTTGATAGAATTCATCCTGACTCAATTCCACTTTGGATTGAGCCGAGAGTAACAACAGTGCCCAGAATACGCCGACCCGATCGCGATGTTCGGCGGCATAGCTAGAGTGAGCATGAAGAAACTTGGGACCTTCCGTATTTGCCCAAAGTTCCAAAAGGTGTTCAAAGTCCAGCCAGTTCTGGTCAACGCTCAATTCTGCTTCATGGTCAGCAAAAAATTGCTCCAGAGCCACCGCCATCTCCGACAAATTTTCCTGGTGAGCTAATTGCGCGATCGCCCGAACGGCCTGGCTACGCGCCTGGGGGCGGGGACGAGATAGGCGTTTGCGGGGAGAAGGGTCTTCTAACGTTGCCGCGATCGCCTGAAGCTGGGCAATCAAATCATTCAGTGTCACCCGTCGCCGTTGGGGTGGTTGAGCCGTCGCCCGCCGACTGAGACGCTTTTCTAAATTCCGTGGTAACGGGGTCTGCTCATCACTATTGAGATCAAACAAATCCGCCTCTTCTAAAAGCTCCTCCTCAACCTGGACTTCTGCCTGCACCAAACTGTCGGCTTTCAGCAATACCAGCATCGAAGCGTACAAAAATGCCTGCCCCGACTGAGACAGACTTTTATCGTAAGCCTCTCGCCCATTTAAAGCTGGAGCCAACTCGGTCAAAAACCGATCAATCACATCAATCACCTTGACATCCCAGGGATCAATCTCTCCCCGTTCCGCCAGATCAATCAGCAGCGCGATCGCGTCCTGTGCTAAAGAAGCCGTCATAACGAGGCAACCTATCGGTGAGTAAGCCGGACAAAATAAATCGCTGCTAACACAATTAGCAACAACAGTCCCAGCGGAACCCAAAGGCTCCAGGGATTGAGTGGAGTAATTAGATCAACAGCCGACATGCCTGGATCCTAGCTGATTTGTTCCCAATCGCTGCATATTTTCCCGCGATCGCCTCATTGAGTCACCAGTTCGGCATCCGTCGTCGGTCCCAGATCCGCCGCAGACAATAAGGCTTGGGGCTGCTGCTGTAATTCCGCCTCAAACCGTTTCAAGTTTTCTTCCAACTCTTGAATTCGCTGATCCCTCGCCCGTAGTTCTTTCCGCATTGCCAGCGCATTCTGTACCTGACTCCAGACACTAAATACCCAAGCCAGCACCGCCCCAGTCCCCATTGCCAGCATCAGTTCAACTGATAGCGGCGCTTCCACCTGAATATCCTTCACCACTCGAATCAACGTCGGCTGGTCATTTTGAATCGCGAACATCACCAGCGCCAGACAAATCACGAACAGGAGCAAAAAGTTAAGTTGTTTCATATCCCAGTCATCGTTATCAATGAAGTCAACCACCAACCGTCATCCAGCAGCAGCTTATTATAACTATTGTCGGATATTCAGACCGTCCCGGGTAGAGCGACATCAAACTTCAACGATCGTCCTCCCCATCACCCCATCACCCCATCACCCCCATTACCCGCTTAACTCCTCATCCTCCCATCGCTCCTCATCCAACTGATTTATCCCTCGCACAATATCCAGCGTCGTTTTAATCGTGCCCGCGATCGGAACCGCAATCACAATCCCCAGAAATCCAGCCACCTGAAGCCCCGTCAGCAGTGCGACAAAAATCCAGATCGGGTTGAGTCCCGTAAAGCTGCCCATCATTTTGGGAGCCAGGACATTATCCCGAACCTGATGGACTCCAGTTGCCAGCACCGCTACCCAGAATGCTAACCCCACGTTTTGAAACATGACCAGAATCGTGACTAAGGTAATTCCCAGTGCCGCCCCGATAAACGGAATCAGTTCCGATACGCCAATCACGATCGCGAACAATAGGGCGTAGGGCACCCGGAGGGCAAGGAAAATCGGGATCAGCACCGCCGTAACAAATAGGGCTAATAATAGCTGGCTAATGAAAAAGTTATGAAAATTTAGCCAGAGCGATTGACTCAGTGGAACGCCATATCGAGGTGGAAATAGATTAATTAATCCCGTCCAGAGGCGATCTCCATAGACCAGCATATAGAACGCTAAGACCAGGATCAGAATCACATTCAGTAGACCACCCAGTGTTCCCAAGGCTAAGACCAACGCTTGGCTGGGTAACGTCGGCAGTTGCTGTTCAATTTGGTTGTTGATCCGACCACTGAAGCCCCTTAAGTCAAGCGGTAGATTGCGCTGCTTGGCAAAATTATCCAATGCTTCCAGATTTTGGCGGCTCGCCTCTAACCATGCCGGAATGCGTTGTAACACCTGCCCGGTCTGATCAACCACACTGGGTAGCAGGGTAATGCCCAGAAATAGTAGTAACGTCAGCGTCAGAAATAACACAACGATGACGGCGCGAGTTCGCGGTACGCCAGTCCGCTCAAACAATCGCACTGGGTAATTGAGCAACAGTGCCAGTAACGCCGAGGCAATCAGAACAGTAATTAAGTTCTCAAAGTAGCGATAGATTTGACTGAGGAGCCAGAGATTGAGGGCAATGATTGGTCCGCTCAAACCAATGATCAGCAGTCGTTGTAGATCGGGTGAACGGTTCATCGTAGACCCTGCGCGATCGGTAGTGAGTAAGGGACAGTTAGCTGTCAGTGACTAAAGGGGGTCTGGGACTACGGGGATATTTGATATACGTCCCTAAACCGACAAACAGCAGAATCATGACAGTACCAATGCCCAACCAGTTCGGCATCCAGAACGTCGCTTCCAGGTGGTTTTTGTCACCGGGAACCAAGCGCCAGAGTAACTGTGTCCCATCCGGCGAGGCAATGGGCTGAAGGGTATCTGTCGCGATCGTACTTTGAGCCCCCCAGGGAGTTTGGAGTCTGAACTCTAGATCAATTAAAGAGGTCGGACTGACCAAGACATTGCCATCCGCAGCCGTCACCCCGAGCGATCGCACATCCAGGTCATAGGTCAAATGATCCCGTTCTACCAGCAGGAAATTACTATGGCTGACACTAAGATGCGAATCAATATCTGGCAGGGTTGTTCCTTCCATTCCCGATCGCGGCTCACCCGCCGTTGGATGAAAAAACTGATTAAATTTGGTTTCCAGGTCATCACTACTCCCAAACGGAATCTGCACCAGCATTTCCTGCTCCGAGAGCCGTTTAACCCTGCCGCCCAGCGATCGGCTGCGTTGCTCGATCGTTTGTAGCCATTCCTGAATAGCTACCCCACCCAAACTACTGAAGCGTTCACCCAATTGGATATGCTGCACAATTTCGCCCCGATTGGGATGATCAAAGCGAATGTTCAGACCGTAGTCTACACAGCCGGTCAGCAGTATGGGAGCCAGAAATAACACGAAAACCATGCGCCACTGAAACAGCCAACGGAGGCAAGGGTGGGGGGAGGAAGAGGGCATAACGAATCACAAATTGCTTGCTTAATCTAACGTTGCATCGGTTACTTGGCTTACATCAGCCAGACTAATCCACCAATGATTAGCAAAGCTGCCAACAAAGCAAACCAGATAAAGCGATTATCCTGCGTATTGACCTGACTGAGATCCTCTGGTTCCAATTGAAAGGTTGATTTTTCGGTGGATTTGGTGGAAATAGCCGTCGAGCCTTTACGATCGCGCAACTCACTATCACTTAATCCACTCAGGTCTGGAATCTGCGTCACCCATTCGGGGCGGGTTTTCAGCTTTGGGGCTTCCAGAATATATAGGAGCCGTCGGCTTTGTTTGCGTGTCTTTAGATCAGGGTGGCGGGTGATTTGCTTGCAGAGGGCGATCGCTTCCGGCTGTTTTCCTGCCGCTTCATAGGCAGTCACTAGCCAAATTTGAATTTCTCCCCCTAGAGAAGTATTGCTCCCCGCAAAAGCCACCGCTTTCTCTAAATGCTGAACGGATTTGCGATAATCTCCCCGTTCAAAGGCAGCTTTTCCTGCCTGGTATTCGGCTTGCACCGTGTTGGAATGCTCTGAACTCACGATAGGAATGATGGAACGATCGGTGTTAACAGCTACGTTACACTACCAGGCTGAAAACAGGCTATGGTAGTTGTGGAGCCAGTGTTTTTAATTGAATATCCATCAGTCCGAGGCAGTCATCTACCTGAATTCATGTTTTTAGATGGGCAGGTCACCTCGTATGTTTAAACTTCATTCTCGTTGTTCCCGATCGCTGTCCTTGGTAATGCCAGTTGCTGCCCTATTCGGTATGGTTGCTGTGGCAGTCGGCTCAACATCAGCGAACGCCTATGAACTGCCACCCGTGGAAGCCCAACCGATCGAGCGCAGTACGGCTGGAGTCGGTTACTCGATCACCGTTTACCCCAGTTATCGTTATCCGGTGCGGTATCCAGGGCGGTATCCCGTCGGTGGATCGGGGGGCTATAGACGATCGATCAACAATGCTGTAATCATTAATCCCACAATTATCAATAGTCAGATTAGAAATTCTACGCTAATTAATCCAACGATCGTTGCCCCCCAGCGTCCTGGTGTGTACCGAGCGGCTCCCTACTCTGGCTCAAATCGTGCCGTGATTCGCTATCCGACGATCGAAGTTGTGCCGAGTACCTATCCCCGCTATCGCTACTAGGATTGCACCATATTTAGTAACGTTACTTCCCAGGTCAGGCGCGGTTGGACAAATTGGCGTAGGTATTGGCGGGCTTTCTCAAGCTGCTGCATGATCAATTGGGTCGCCGGAGTAGCTGGTAGCGTCTGCCAATAACAATGCTGTAAATAATCCAGCAGCCAGACCTGGGTATCGGATTCCAGGGTACTCGCAATCTGACGGGCTAGTGTTAATGCCTCGCGTACCGATCGCGGCGGTTGCGCTACGGCTTGCAGTAGTTCGGCGGGAATGGTTTGTAATTGTTGCCAGTGGGAGATCGCGGCTCCGGGACTACCCTGGGCTAATTGTAAAACTTGCGGCTGTTGCAAAATCTCTGCCTGTCCCGCCTGCTGTAATACCTCAACCATTGCCTCGAAGGACAGACGATAGAAGGGGATTTTTTGGCAGCGCGAGACTAAGGTGGGGAGCAACGACTCAACACTGGGAGCAATTAAAATCAAGGTCGCCTGTCCCGGTTCTTCCAAAGTTTTCAGCAAGCCATTTGCCGCCGCTTCCGCCATCGTTTCGGCTTGATCCAACACTACGATCGATCGCTGAGCTTCTAACGGTGGACGTGAAAGGAATTGGGAAATCTCTCGCACTTGCTCTAATCGAATCATCGGCGGCGATTTGCGCTTTACTCCTGCCGCTTCGGCTTCCACGGCTGTCAACCGCTTGCCCTGATGTAAGTAGGTTGGCTCGACCCACAATAGATCGGGGTGATTATGATGCTGGAGCCGATGTTGTAAACTCTCTAAGTTAATGGAAGTTCCCTGGCTGAAGAGTAATTTGACAAAGCAACGAGCGGCTAAACTCCGCCCGACCCCAACGGCTCCGGCAAATAGATAGGCTGGCGCAATCCGGCGTTTAGCAACGGCTTGGGTCAGGAGGGCAATGGCTTGGGGTTGTCCGATTAAGGGGGAGAAGGGGGACATGGGGAGCTGTCTCTTATACACATCT
>NZ_JBLZFZ010000084.1:0-23801 GCF_050753385.1 Pantanalinema rosaneae CENA516 | reverse complement strand
AGATGTGTATAAGAGACAGGGCTTGGGGCATGGGGTGGGACTTAGCCAAACTGGTTCCTATCGGTTAGGGGATCTAGGCTGGTCGAGCGATCGTATTCTCAGCTTCTATTATCCCGGCACGACACTTCAGCCCTTAAATGAGGCGATCGTGTTCTGGCGTGAACCGGCGACCGAACAGGTGAGCCGCTAACGTCCTATGCATCAGTTCCTGAAACTGCTATTTATTCGCCATGCTCAATCAACGGGAAATGTTGAACGCCGGATGCAAGGGCAGGGAGAATTTGAGTTAACTGAGGTGGGGAAACAGCAGGCTGAAAAGCTGGCAAAGAGTTTGCTGGCAGAGGGCTGGATCCCATCCCAGGTGTATAGCAGCCCCTCAACGCGTACCCGACAGACGACGCAGATCCTGATGGATCACTTCGTTACCGCCCCTCTGCCTGCCGCCGTCAGCGATTTGATTGGGGGAGAGGCAGATCCGGTGCTGGAAGTGCCCGACGATCGCCTGCGAGCAATTCCCATCACCTATGCAGAGGAGTTAATGGAGTTTCAAAATGGCATCTTTCAGGGACTGACCTGGGCAGAGGCAACTCAGCGCTATCCTGAGCTTTGTCAGCAGTTAGAAGCCTCCCCGGATTGGATTCCGATCCCGGAGGCGGAGTCTCTCGAAATGGCACGATCGCGAGCCAAGCGGTTTATCCAACGCCTGTTACATCAGCACCGGAATGGGGATCATATTTGGATTATTACCCATAGCTGGATCTTGCAACACCTGGTTGCCGAATTGTTGGGCTGCGATCGTTCCTGGCGATTACGCGCTACTAACACTGCCCTATTTGAGTTTTGGGTCGATCAATCCCGCTGGTTCGGCTCTGATCCCAATCGGTTCAATACAGATTTATGGCAGATTCGGCGGATTAACGACTATCATCACTTGCAGTCTTGAACAGATGAATTCCTGATCCCTAATCCTGGCATCAACTGCCAACAACTGTTAATTTTTGATTAAAATCGAAAGATTCAGGTAACTGTAAAGGACGTAGCCATCAACAATTTCCTGATCCCGAGTTCGTAACCGTTGTCCAAATGAGTGCAGCCATGCATGATCAAAACAACTAGCTCTGATCTCAAGACATCAAGTATCTTGGATGGAGATTACGATTTATCTTTTTCTAGATATAAATCGGGGTTGACCTTAAGACTATCTGCCAGGTTCAGAGATGACAAACCCAGCCAACGATATCGTCAAACAAGCTAAACAGGGCAGCGTTGCAGCGATTATTCAAGTCCTCAACGACAAGCTTGCTGATTCTGGTGTGCGTACCCGAGCCATTTTTGCAGACGGTGTGCTGCAATTACTGTGTGAAGCCGCCACGACTGAGCAATTGGAGCCCTCGACCTTGATCGAGCGGGTACGGCAGATTTTAGAGGCGATCGCACCCCGCAATATTCGGCGGGTCAATATCAATAGTCGGATTGTGCGGGAGCAGCAGTTGCTCTGGCTAGAAGAGATTAGCCGTGATCCCGAAAATCAATTACTGTGGTCGAAGGAAATTACGCTGAAGAAGCCCGGTTTGCTGAAGCAATTAGCTGATGAATGGCGATCTCGCCAGGAGGATCTAGCGTACTCTGTGCCATCCCAAGCGTCACCCCGGCAGCTACGGGAGCAACGCCAGTTTTGGCGAGGTATTACTGGGGGAGCCTTAGTCAGTTTTTTGGTGTTGGCAGGAGGTTGGTGGGCGTATAGCCGCTTCAATGCTACTTCCAGTCAGCCCGAGCCAGATACGGTCGCAAAAGCCTCTAGCTCTACTACGGATTCCCCTGCCAGCCAGGTCAGTTCTCCGGCGGCGACCACACCCAATTCAACCTCGGCGGATAACCCTGATCCCTTTGCCAGGGCAGTGACACTGGCGACGCAAGCCTCGGATGCCGGACAGGTGGCCAAATCATCGGCAGAATGGTTGAGTTTAGCTGCTCGTTGGCAAGAAGCCTCCGATTGGATGGCAAAAGTTCCCCCCAGTGACAATCGCTATACCCTGGCTCAGGATCGAGTGATCCGGTATCGCGAGAAAAGTGAAGTGGCGCTGCAAGAGGCGAGACGCAAACAAGCGGAAGTGTCCTCAGATGCTCTCGCACCGTCTGCCCAATAGCTCAACTAAGGAATGAGAATGAAATAACTTGAACAACTTTAACCTTTTACCTGTACGGGCGCGGCATTTGGCAAAGGCTTCTGGGTTGATCGCAAAGACTTTTTACCAAATGCCACGCCCCTACGCCAAGAATTACACGTTAATAAATCCCCGCTCCTAACCTCTAATCAATACTGACTCCTCGCACCGTTTGCGATCGCGATCGACCTGCCACGGGAGCCTGTTGAATTTCGCGTTCCCGGACGCGATGGGTTTGGAAATAGGTTTGCCAGAGGGCAGGGGCATCCAGGGTTTCGCCACCGTGTTGGGTCAGGCGTTGCCGCACTTTGCACAGGACGGGGGTATTGACACAATTCCCGGAAATAATAATTTGCCCTTTGGTCAGGGCTGGGAGTTCCTTTAATAAATCCCGTCCGGCAGCTTCTACCCCATACTTGAGGCTGTCCTGGTCTACGGGATTAACGATCCGCATAATGAACTGGCTCATACATTGAGACAGCACATCTGAATCTAACTTACCGGGACGCTGGGTAATCAGTCCTACTCCTAAGCCAAACTTGCGTCCTTCACTCAAGATGGTGCGGAGAACCGCCTTACAGCGCGATGGTTCATGGGCAGGCGCAAAGCGATGGGCTTCTTCTAATAAAACAAAGACCGGATAGGGCAGATAGTTTTCATCCTCGGGGGTAATCAATTCTTTCAGGGTATTCATCCGGGCTTGATTCGCTTGTCGTAGCACTGCGGCACAAATGACCTGCTGTTCCTCCTGGTTAATTTCGTTCATTTGCAGGACGGTCACTTGTCCAGGTTCAAATAAGTCTTTGGGTGCTAAATGCTGAAAGGTATGGAAATAGGGCGATCGATCCATCCGTTCCAACTTCCATTCCAGCGCGGGAGCCGATGATCCAGCTTTTTCGTTGCCCTCTTCATCGGTCTGGCGATCGGTTTCATACACCGCCGCAATTAAATCCTGTACCCCCCAGCGATAATCCCCGGCTCGATGTTTCCGCACTAGGGCAAAGGCTTTACTGAGAATCGATTTCTGGCGATCGCTCATTTCCGGCAGCAACGTCAAAATATCGGCATAATCCAGTGATGACACCCGAATGTGGATCTCGTCTGGAGTTAATACTTTGACTTTGGGAGTATAGCCATCCTCGCCCTGAAACGCCGGATGTCCCCGCATATCACTCAGGGTGTTGTACTCTCCGTGGGGATCAAAGATCAAAACGGCGGCTCGGTTATGGGGCAGGAGCAGTTCTTCGACCAGCACCCCGGCGGTATAGGATTTCCCCGATCCGGTGCCTGCCAGAATTGCCATGTGGGTACTGACTAATTCCTTAACATCCAGCGCGATCGGTACAGCGCCCAAGTCCCGCAACAGTAAGGAACCTAAATGAGCCGAGCCAATCTGCCCCGGTTGTTTTTTGTTCAGCACTCGCCGCAACATCCCATCATCTGCGAGAAACACCTTAGCCCCTGGATCGGGAGACTTCCGGGGATTCATGAAGCCTAAAGCGGGATCAAAGTAACCAATTACATCGACGGTGACTTCGTAGATCTCCGGATTGGCATAGGTAAATCCGACCAGTGCCGCGATCGCTTCGGGGCTAATTTCAGTATCCGCAAAAATGCGATCGGGTAAATGATCAATTAAGCGGCGATCGGAGATCTTACCCAGGATTTGTAGGGCGGATTTTGCCAAGTCGGTGGCAGTTTCTCGGACTTGGTAATAAACAAATTCCCCAATCCTGACATAGCGGTTATCTGCCGTAATAAATACGTATTGATTTCCACCATCTCCTGGTCCTTTAACCGTCCCAATCACTTGACTAGGAGAGGGGGCAATTGATGAATCAGGGGGAAACGTGCGATTTGTCTTCATACCGAAATTCCTAGAAAATCCGCCACCGAGGGTGTTGTCGCTTCAAGTCAAGCTGGTTCTAGCTTGAGAGCAGTACAGATGCATTTATCCTACTGGATAGACTGGAGTTAGTAGGAAAAATAAGTCAGTTCTGTACGTGATTGCATTAATTCTTCGTGAAGGTACGGGAGAGAGCTTTATCCATTTCTTCAAATTGGTTCTGCGGATTCACGGATACTGAAATTAATCATTCAGTGTAATGTGAAACAAAAACATCCCACCTAAACGCCATTTTCCAGTTAGCAAAATCCCGTCATTTAGTCATCTAAGCTACGTTTTTGCCCAGAGAGGGCAAATTTCTGACCTGAACCTGCGAAGTTCTCTGCTAACCCGGGAATCCTAAATTCAGGTAGTCGGTTGACGTAAAAACGCTTTATCAGGGTGCAGAGGCTTATGTTCAGAACCCAGGAAACCGTTATTCCGCTTGATCACTGTATCGGTATTCAGAATAACTCTACACCAGTCGTAATGCAGTCTCTTACTTCCTCCCTGCCCCCACTGATTGGGACTACTTCATGCCCTCCCGCCCATTCCTCCTCCATGCTAGATTGGGTAGCTTTGACTGACCTTCAGCACCAAATTTTTCAGATTGCTACGACCAATTCCGATGATGTGGATTTAGTGCTGACGCAAATTGCCCAGGCGATCGCAGCGGCATTTCAGGTGGATGGCAGTTTACTCGTTGCATCGCTGGCGGCAACGGAACCTTATACGGCTTACTGGCTTGCCAACTTTCCCCCTTCACGGACTAAACCGCCTGCGGTTTCAAGCCCACTGTGGCAAGCCTGCATTGAGTCATTTGCCCCAACCCCGATCGCAGAACAGCATACCAGCCAGGTTAGTCTGGGCGGTCATCCTATATTAGAAACCTGGCAAGCGATCGTCCAACCGACTGCCCTTGCCATTCAAACCACTTTAGATGTGCCTCTGTCCGTTGGAACGGAGGTGCGGGGAGGGATCAGCTTAATGCGATCGCAGCCCCATAGCTGGACGGAGCTAGAGGTGCAAGCCCTGAAAACAGTGGCACAACAGGTGGCGATGCTGTTGCTTCAGCACCAAAGGCAGCACCAGATCCGTAAACAGACCCAGTATCAGGCGGTGGTGAACCAACTGGTGATGGCGAGTCGGAATGGTCAGGAGCTGCATGAGATTCTTGCCTTAGCCACCGCCGGAACGGCTCAGGCCTTGGGGGTGCAGCGAGGGCTGCTTCTCCGGTTGAAATATTGGGATCCTTTATTACGCAGCCGCCCCCAGGATCAGCCGCCCCGGATCCGGATTACGGTTGCCTATGAGTGGCTGCATGACCATCAGGGGGTTGGTTCGTCCTGGTTGTCTGACTCGGAGCATGACCCATCTACCCTGGCAACCACGATCAATCAATCATTCTGGTTGTCTGAATGTCGGCTCTGCCAGCAGGTGTTTTCCAGCGTTCCCCAACCCACTCTGATTTGCGATCGGCAATATTTTGATGGCAATCCGGGGGATGGAGTGGCGGCGGTATTTCACCTGGCTCAACTCCCCACGTTACTGATTGCGCCTTTAGAAAGTCAGGGCACCGTTCTGGGATTTTTGGTATTTCAGGATCACCAACCCCGTTCCTGGCAGCCTCAAGACATTGAATTACTGGAACTGGTCAGCGCCCAGGCGAGTGCTGCCATGATTCAAACTGAAACTTTGCGGCAGGTGCAAGCGTTAGTGGAGCAACGCACGGCTGAACTTCAGCAAAGTCTGACGGTACAGGCAAAGTTGTATGAACGGACTCGGCAGCAACTCGATCAACTTCGGCATTTGAACCAGTTGAAAGATGAGTTTCTTAGTACCGTCAGCCACGAACTACGGACACCCCTGACCAGTATGTCGCTGGCGATCCGGATGTTACGTGAGGTGGGGATAGCCAGCGATCGCAGCACTCGGTATTTAGACATTCTGGAGCAGCAGTGTGCGCAGGAGACGGATCTGATCAATGATCTGCTGGCATTACAGGAATTGGAATCGAAGCAAGTTCTACTGCAATTACAGGAATTGGATGTGACTGCCCTGATCCGCGAACTGGCTGCGGGGTTCTATCAACGCTGGGCGGCTAAAGGACTGACTCTGAACCTCGATCTGCCTGACTCTCCAGTGATTATCCACAGCGATCGCGATAGTCTGAGTCGGGTGATTCTAGAGTTACTGACGAATGCGGGCAAGTATGCTGACCCCCATACGATCGTTCACCTGACCGTTAGCCAAGCTCCGGGTTGCGCGACTGGAGAAGTTATCATGACGTTGTGTAATATTGGCGCGGGAATCGTACCGGAAGAACTGCCCCATATCTTTGACAAATTTCGCCGTTGCCAGGGAGCGACCCACAATGCCATTCAGGGGACTGGCTTAGGATTGGCACTTGTCAAATCGCTGGTTCAGCATCTCAATGGCACAATCAATGTAACGAGTGTTGCTCTAGAGCAACCTCCAGCCTACGAAACCTGTTTTACTCTTACCCTACCTTAAGGAATTTCCCTGTTTCTCCCCGTTCGTCCAGTAAAATCACCACTAAAGCCCTGGTGATCCCCAAATTTGCCTGATTACTCCTGGTGATCTATGGCATTCTGAATCATCTGCCCTGCCCCCAACCTCCTGAAGGTATGTTGAAACCCGCCACTACTTCCCGTCCTTTGCGCTGGCAACGCACTCGCTACTCTCCGGTTGTACGTCAGATGGACATTTTTACATCGGCGGCACAATTGATGTTCTACCTATGGTGGGATCATAAGGTGGTGCGGCAATCGCCCCGGCATCGGAATCGGCGGGCGCAGTGGTTAGTCGGGACATTACTGGATCTAGGCCCAACCTTCATCAAAATTGGGCAGGCGTTATCCACCCGCGCCGATCTGCTGCCATTGGAATATGTGCAGGCCTTAGGACAATTGCAAGATCGAGTCCCAGAGTTCAGTGGGGCAGAGGCGATCGCCATTATCGAAACGGAATTGGGCAGTCCGGTTCATCAGCTTTATCAAAACTTTGATCCGGTACCGATCGCGGCAGCGAGTTTAGGTCAGGTGCATCGTGCCCGCCTGCTCACGGGAGAAGAGGTGGTTGTGAAGGTGCAACGTCCCGGCTTGCAAAAACTGTTTAACCTGGACTTTAAGGTGCTGCGGCGGTTAGTGCGGTTTTGCTATCGCTTTCTGCCCTGGACACGGCAATACGACTTAGATGCCATTTACCAGGAATTCACTGAGATTCTGTACCAGGAGATTGATTATGTGCAGGAGGCGATTAACGCCGATCGCTTCCGGCATAACTTCCGCGACTACCCCCGGATCATTGCGCCGAAGGTCTATCCCAAGTACACCACGCAGAAGGTGTTAACGATGGACTATGTGCCGGGGATCAAAGTCAACGATCGCCAAAGTCTGGCGGCTTGCGGGATTGATGTCAAAGAAATTAACCAGTTAGGGATTTGCAGTTACCTGAAACAATTACTGCAAGATGGCTTTTTCCAAGCCGATCCTCATCCCGGCAATATGGCAGTGAGTCAGGATGGTTGTTTGATTTTTTATGATTTCGGCATGATGGCAGAAGTGCCCTCCCTCGATCGCGAACAAATGGTGAAAACTTTCTTTGCGGTGATGCGGAAGGATACCGAACAGGTGCTGGACACCTTAACCTGTATGGGACTGCTGGAACCCATGCCCGATATGACTCCGGTACGCCGGATTGTCCGGTTCTTGCTGGAAAAGTTCACCGAGAAGCCCGTGGAAATCCAGGCGTTTAAGCAGATGCGCAGTGAAATCTACGCCTTATTTGAGCAGCAACCCTTCCGGCTCCCGGCGAAGATGACCTTTATTCTTAAGGCGCTGACTACTCTGGATGGGGTTGCCCGCGCTCTGGATCCGCAATACAACCTGATGGTAGCTGCCAAACCGTTTGTGAAAAGTTTAGCCACAACCAATAATCAAGGCGCGATCGGGGAACTGGCAAAACAAGCCAGGGAGTATGTCACCTACAAACTGACCCAACCCAGCCCGATCGAGCGGTTAGTCCAGAGGCTAGAGGAACGACTGGAAGAAGGTGAACTTCAGGTACGAGTGCGATCGATTGAAAGCGATCGGGCACTGAGAAGCCTGAATCTAGCCGTCAGAAGTTTGATCTACACCTGCCTGACTGGATTTACGCTGCTATCGGGGGCTGTCCTCTTAGTCGGTGGCACTTATATCAATTGGGCGATCGCCGCGTTTGTAGTGGCTGGGTTATCGGGTCTAGCATTAATCCGATCGCTGATTGAACTGAATGTACGCGATCGGCTCGATCGAATCGCCGGTCGCTAAGAATTGCGGATTGAATCAGGTGTAATTTCTTGCGTAGGGGCGTGGCATTTGGTAAAAAGTCCTTGCTATTGCCTCAGAAATCTCTACCAGATGCCGCGCCCGTACAGGTAAAAGGTTGCAGTTGATCAGGTTATTTATTTCGCGATCTTAAGGAAGTCAACCCAATGTCTCAACTTGATCAAAATTCTGCATTTGCTTCAAAATTGCAGGACTGGATGCAGCAAGCCGGAATTAATAGCTTCCGGGCGTTGAGTCGGGCGGCGGGAGTGTCTCGCTGGCAGGTCGAGCAATTACGGCAGGGGAAGATTGCTCAGATGCGGGTCGAAATCTTACTAAAGCTCAGTCAAGCCCTGCAAATTTCGCTGTCTGAATTGTTGACACCGTTCACCACAAATCATCAGGCAGACCAGGCGCTACCCTCTGCCCCCAATTTAGAACAGCAGTTAATGGATTTACGGCAGGAATACGATCGCCTGCAAGCCCAACTGGCGCAACAACACCAGGAGCTATTACAGGAATTTCAGCAGTCTAGCGTACAGGTATTAGAGTCGCTGCTGCTGCAATTGCCAACCGCCGCCTATGCGGCTCAACAAAATCCCCAGGCTCCCGCCGTTAAACTATTGCCCTTACTGCGTCCTGTCGATCAGTTACTCGACCACTGGGGGATTGCCGCGATCGCAACGGTGGGTGCAGAGGTTCCCTACGATCCCCAACAGCACCAGTTAATGGAAGGATTTGCTGAACCGAATGACCCGGTAAAAATTCGGTATACCGGGTATCGGCAGGGCGATCGCCTATTGTATCGAGCCAAAGTTAGCCCAGTGATTCGCTAACTGGGATTACACCAGGGCTGGAACTGAAGTTTCTGTGGCAACGGGTTCTGGTTCAAACGGCGATCGCTCGATATGGATATGTTCACCATTCCGACAGACTCCACAGACTTTGAGTTGCGCCGTGGGAGCCGTGGGATTGGTTTCCTCGTCGGGTGAGAGGGTAGAGTCAACCCATTTGACGATCGTGAAATCAGCCGCCATTCCCGGTTGGAAGCTGCCCAACTCCTGCGACTTCTTCAATGCCGCCGCCGGACGACTGGTAACTCGTTCGATCACCTGACTGAACGACAGCCCTAACTTAATAAATTTGGTCATGACTGCTGCCAGATCCCCATCCGTTCCAACATTGGACTGATTCAGATCCGTAGACAGCGTGTTGGGCAGAATACCCTGCGCGATCGCATTACTCGCGAGATTGGCGGAAAACGTGGTGCTGTTGTAACCAACATCCAGCAGAATGCCGCGATCGATGGCTTCACGGGCGGCGGGTAGCAGACTGCCTAGCGAATCAAATAAGCCATATTGCGATTGAAAACATTGAGTGACAATATCGCCAGGGCGCAACTGTGGCAATAATTCCTGCGGTGGCATCATTTCGTCTTGAGCAAACTGCCCCAACTGCACCTTTAACGGTAAGGAAAACATTTCTGCTAAAGTGCGAGCGGCATCAAAAACGGGCGATCGGCTTTCCCCCCGTCGCCGTACCGGACGGACATTAAACCCAACAATCACATCCCGGTTCGCTTCCACAACCGCCGCCGCCCGTTGCACATCCTGATTGCGGGGATTCGTAGAAATTTCTAGTTGGTGGGCAATGAAGTCCGAGGTGGCAATATACAACAACGACGGATCCATAAAGGCATAGGCGCGGGTTTTAGCCGTATCCATCAACGATCGGCGGGAAGCATCAAAGGTGAGAATACCGGAGGTTCCCGCATCGGCAACCGTCGTCACCCCGGAGCGAAATCCCACATCATCGACAGGCAAGCAGAAATTCCCGATTGTGCTGAGAATGTGAGTATTGAGATCGATCCATCCGGGGGTGAGGTACGCCCCTTGCAGGTCAATAATCTGGGTATCCCAGTGTGGCACTAGAATCGGGACAATCTTTCCTTTGGCAAAGTCTTCTTGCAGAATCCCAACCACTTTGCCGTTTTCAATCAGCACATCCCCGCGACCATCAATTCCCTGTGTCGGATCAAGAAGGTGAGCATTCCTGTAGATCGTTGCCATAGCCGTCTAGGTAAAACTGCGTGTTGTCACCAACAGTTTACACATCTTTACGTTAAACCTCACCCCCAGCGCCAAATCTTCTGGCAACCAGCAAAAATTCACCCACAGTTTGCCAGCCTGCCGTTCTAGTCCTCTGGCACTCCAGTAGACGATCCCAACCAGAGTAGAATTAAAAAGTTGAGAAGCGCCCTGAATTCATTCGCAGAAACCTGAAAAGATAAACGGACTTTCTGTTCAGCTTCACTGTTCTCAAGGAAAGACATTCATGACTGTTACTCCTGTTCGTCCATCAGCGCAAAAGCACGAAGTCAAAGACCTCTCCCTTGCTCCCCAGGGGCGGCAACGGATTGAGTGGGCTGGACGAGAAATGCCAGTCCTGCGTCAAATTCAAGAGCGTTTTGCTCAAGAAAAGCCGTTTGAAGGAATTCGGTTGGTTGCCTGCTGCCACGTGACGACTGAAACCGCTCACCTGGCGATCGCCCTGAAAAATGGCGGAGCCGATGCCTTATTAATTGCCAGCAATCCCCTCTCGACTCAGGATGATGTCGCGGCTAGCCTCGTGGCAGACTATGGCATTCCCGTATTCGCCATGAAAGGTGAGGACAACGCCACCTATAACCGCCATGTGCAAATCGCTCTCGATCACCGTCCTAATATCATTATTGACGATGGTAGCGATGTGGTCGCCACTTTAATCCAAGAACGTCAAGATCAGATTGCGGATCTGATTGGTACTACCGAAGAAACTACCACTGGAATTGTTCGGTTACGGGCGATGTTCAATGACGGCGTATTGACCTTCCCTGCCGTCAACGTCAACGATGCTGACACCAAGCACTTCTTCGATAACCGTTACGGGACAGGTCAATCCACCCTAGACGGGATTATCCGCGCCACCAATATTCTCCTGGCTGGCAAAACTCTGGTCGTAGCTGGCTATGGCTGGTGTGGTAAGGGGACTGCCCTGCGTGCCCGTGGGATGGGAGCCAACGTAGTTGTGACCGAAATTGATCCAGTCAAGGCGATCGAAGCGGTGATGGACGGCTTCCGGGTGATGCCAATGGCTGAGGCAGCTCCGTTGGGTGATATTTTTGTCACTGTCACCGGGAACAAGCATGTGATCCGGGCAGAACACTTTGCGGTGATGAAAGATGGCGCGATCGTCTGCAACTCTGGTCACTTCGACATTGAAATTGACCTGAAATCCTTAGGAGCAGAAGCTTCAGAAGTCAAGGATGTGCGCAATTTCACCCAGCAATACCGCCTCAAGAACGGTAAGTCTGTGATCGTGTTGGGCGAAGGTCGTTTGGTGAACCTGGCCGCCGCCGAAGGTCATCCCAGTGCCGTAATGGATATGAGCTTTGCCAACCAGGCACTCGCTTGCGAATATCTGGTGAAGAATCAGGGTAGCTTGGCTGCCGGACTGCACACGGTGCCGAAGGAAGTCGATCAAGAAATTGCCCGCTTGAAGTTGCAAGCCATGGGAGTCGCGATCGATTCTCTGACTGCCGAGCAAATTGAGTACATGAACTCCTGGACTTCGGGCACCTAATTGCCGATCGGTTCTATGCGTCCTTTAGAGATCCCCCCTAGCCTCCCTTATTAAGCTACCGTGTACACACAAGTTATCTGTTTGATGGTTAAGCCTGTCTCGCCCCCTAAATCCCCCAATTCTGGGGGACTTTGAAAGTTCTAATTCCCCCCAATTTTGGGGGGTTAGAGGGGCGAAAGGCAGAATCGTGAGGTTGCAGAGAAGATATGTGTACACCGTAGCCTTATTAAGAGGGGAAATAGTCTCCAAGTCCCCCTTGTTAAGGGGGATTTAGGGGGATCTATACGATAATATCCAGGCAGTAGGCTCCTTAAAACATTCGCTCAACATCCCCTAGTAAGTATTCGTTATTCATGTCCCTGAACTTGCATATTGGTGGTCATGAGCCGCATCCCGATTGGAAGATTCTTGACGTTGAAGCGCGTCCAGAAGTCGATTATGTGGCGGATGCCTCGGACTTAAGCCAATTTGCTACCGATTCAGTAGACAAAATTTATGCCAGTCATGTGCTGGAACATTTCTATCACGGCATTAATGGCGAATTGCTAAATACCTTACGGGAATGGCACCGGGTTTTAAAGCCAGGTGGCTATCTTTTAGTTAGTGTGCCTGATCTAAGAACCCTATGTTGGCTATTTCTCAATCCCAATTTAGAACCCTTAGAACGCCATCACATTATGGCGATGATGTTTGGGGGGCAAACCAATATTTATGATGTCCATAAAGTTGGATTTGACGTTGATATTTTAGGCTTATATCTTCAAGAAGTTGGTTTTCACGGGTATCGACAGGTGGCTGAGTTTAATCTGTTTAATGACACCAGTAGTATGCGAGTATTAGATACATTAATTAGTCTGAATGTTGTGGCGCAAAAAGCTCCCATTGAACAGGATTAATTGCGCTACATATTAGGTTTCCGTCGATAACTGCAAGATTGGTTTACTAGCCATTCCCGTTTCAGCGATCGCGCCTTCATCTTCACTTGCTAAACCAACTCGTTGCTGAATTTTGGAAGCTAAAACTTGCCATTGCATCGGACTTAGTTCATTCACCAAAGCAATCTCTGGAACCTGATCCTCTGCTAAATCTGTCTGCATTAACGCACTCATGGTTATATCAGATAAACTTAAAGTATCCAATTCATTCATCGCCGAATTAGCATAAATCAATAACGTTAAATTCTGGCTTTCATGGTGGGTCATAACCATTTGAATTAATTCAACTAATTCTGCCAATAATATTTCTTCAGACTGCTGCCAATTGGGAAATGCAATCCAATTAATTTTCCTCAAATTGAATGCCTGTAATGTTGTTTTGACTAATACCGATCGCATGATTTCTGCCATCGTTGCCCAGGAAAATTGTTGCGATCGCGGCAAGCCTCTCGCGATTAATTCCTGCCGTACTCCCGGTTTTTGCACATCACATAAAGCATTTGCCATCCCGAAAATATCATCATCCTGGACATATAACGCCGCCTCACCCGCTACTTCCGGAATTGAAGCATTCGGGCAAGTGATCACCGGGCAACCACAGGCCATTGCTTCTAAAATCGGTAAACCAAAACCTTCATATTTTGAGGGATAGACTAACGCGATCGCCCCTGAATAGGCGGCAATTAATTCCGCATCTGTGAGTTGGAGAATTTGGACTGTACTACCACTGGTATACGTGCGCCATTCTGGTTTAAATAACGTTTGACTACCTGGGCAAATTACCTCAAACCCGGTGTGAGTACAGAGTTGAGCAAAGGCTTGAAAAAACAGTTGGTTATTTTTATAAGTAGTATTTAAGCCACTGATCAAGAAATAGGGTTTGGTAATGCCATAGGTGGCTTTGAACTGGTCAATGTGTGCTGTAGAGGCAGGGGAGAATTCTGGACTAATACCGTTATAGGCAACCGTGACTAACTCCGGTGTGATCTGGGGAAAAAAGTTGAGTAAATCCTTTGCTGTATTTTGGGAAACGGTGATATAGGCAGAGGCGGCTGTAATACAATGATGTTTTTCTCGCCAATCGGCATAGGTTAAATCCGCTCCCATGGCTTCGGGAATCATGTCGTGAACGAGCAGCACGCTGGGCGTGGTGAGTGGCGTAGTGTAATAGGTGGAAACAAATAAATCGGCCGCTTCCTCGTCGCAGATTTGCTGTAAATGTTCACGATCGCGCTCAATATTTCCATAGTCATAGGGTGGAATTTGCCGATAGTGAACACCGGGAATTATTGGAGCCGTTCCCGCTCGATCGAGCACCAAAAGATATTCACTAAACCCATCGTTTACCCATGCTTCTAGCAACGATTTCCAGACTCGGGCAATGCCAGTATTCGCATGTTGGAAAAACACACCATCGATCAGGATTTTCATCTCGCCCATCCCTTATCTACCGATTTCAAACGATGTTTAAACGAACGTCTGGACTGCACTAGACAAGTGATACAATGCCATCACTTTGATATCTAGAGGTTCAGCGTGGTTCAAGCACCGTTAGCATCCTACTCCTCATCCTCCACTGAATCGTCCCTGCTTCCCGCCACCGAAACATCGCTCGCAGATAGACTGCATCAGTTGGCAGACGCGATTATTGCTGGCAAGCGGCTGAACCGGGAAGAGGCGATCGCTCTGACTCAAATTGAAGGACAGGCAGAGATTCTGTTACTCTGTGAAGCCGCCGATCGGGTACGTCAAGCCTGTTGTGGCAACACGGTCGATCTGTGCAGCATTGTGAATGTGAAATCCGGTGCTTGTTCCGAAAACTGTTCCTTCTGCGCTCAGTCCGCTCACCATCCCGGTGATGATTCTCCCATTTATGGCTTGAAATCCCCTGAAGAAATTCTGGCACAGGCGAAAGCTGCCGCCGAAGCGGGGGCCAAACGGTTTTGTCTGGTCAGCCAGGGTCGCGGTCCGAAATATGGCGGCCCGAAATCGACTGAGTTTGAACAAATTTTGGCAATGGTCGAGCAGATTCAAGCAGAAGCCAACATTAAACCCTGTTGTGCTCTGGGCGAGTTAACCCTGGAACAAGCACAGGCATTACAGCAAGCCGGAGTGACTCGCTATAACCATAACCTGGAAGCCTCCGAAGCCTTTTTCCCCAATGTGGCAACCACTCACTCCTGGCACGATCGCGTCGAAACCATCCGTAACCTGAAATCCGTAGGTATTCAAGCCTGTACCGGCGGCATTTTGGGCATGGGCGAAAGCTGGGACGATCGCGTTGATCTGGCTCTGGCACTGCGGGAGTTAGAAGTGGAATCAGTCCCCTTAAATCTGTTGAATCCCCGTCCGGGGACACCGATGGGCGATCGACCCAAACTCGATCCGTTTGACGCTTTAAAGGCGATCGCTATCTTCCGCTTGATTCTGCCCGAACAAATCATCCGGTATGCCGGGGGTCGGGAAGCGGTCATGGGTGAACTTCAGTCCCTGGGATTGAAAGCTGGCATTAATGCCATGTTGATTGGGCACTATCTCACCACTCTGGGTCAGCCCCCCGAGCAAGACCATGCCCTGCTGGCATCCCTGGGGTTAACAGGTGGAGAAGCCCCAATTCCTGGACGGAACCAGAATCAGGCGGCAACATAGTGATGTTGGTACGCTTGCCCTCCTATGCCAAACCCTCTCGCTATGGGTATTGCCACTGAACTGCTGTGGGCGTTGATTGGCTTACTCCTCACGATCGCTGGGACATTTCTGGAAGCCTTCATCGCCTTTCCCGGTCGGGATTGGCTGAGTCACGGGATTCAGCCATATTCCCTGGGAATCACCTACCAGTTTGGAGCAGGGCTACTGGTGGGCTGTGTCGGTGGTAGAAATGCTGCTACTCTCTCCCAAATTGCTTACATTCTCCTGGGATTAACCCCCTGGTTTCCCATTTTTGCGAAAGGGGGGGGACTGAGTTACTTAGGAGAACCCAGTTTTGGCTATCTTTTAGGCTTTGTTCCGGCAGCCTGGGTCTGTGGCTATCTGGCATTTAGAGCATTGCCCCGTTTAGAATCACTAGCATTGAGTTGTATCTGTGGCTTGCTGAGTATTCATCTAACGGGGATTGGCTATCTCTGCCTGACCTATTTGTTTGGTTCTACCACCCAAGCCAAACTCCTCGAAGCCCTGGTCAATTACTCGGTTAAACCTCTGCCGGGACAGTTTGCTGTTGTCTGTGCGGTGACGGTAATTGCGTTTGCCCTCCGCCACATTATGTTTTACTAATGTTCTCGAAAAATCGTTTATTTTGGATCGCTGCGTTGATTGGGTTGGTCGTCGATCGCCTGACCAAATTTGGTATTGTCTACACGATGCCCCTGACCATGCCACCGGCTACGATTCCCTTGATTCCAGGGGTGTTTCATCTTACCTACGTGGTCAATACGGGGGCAGCCTTTAGTTTATTCACGCAAGGGGTGGACTGGTTACGCTGGCTATCACTCGCTGTGAGTGCTGGCTTATTACTGATGGCGTGGTTTGGGCCCAAGTTCAATCGCTGGGAACAGGTGGGATGGGGATTGGTGCTCTCTGGGGCACTGGGGAATGGCATCGATCGCTTCGTGTTGCGGCAAGTGGTCGATTTCTTAGACTTTCGTCTGATCAGATTTCCCGTGTTTAACATGGCAGATGTGTTTATTAACGCGGGAATTGTTTGCTTGCTAATTGCCAACTTCGTGAAGCCGTCCCGACCAACCTCACCCCCAGAGCGCTAATCTCCCTGAATCGGTTGGCTTAGTCGCAACGGCTATCCTGCGAAGCGCAATGCCGGGATAGACAACGTTCAAGCAGTTCAATACTGTAGCGATTCCAGTAACGGCGGGGATTGAGCGTCAGTTTAGCGTTGAGGGGTTGGTTGAGGTACTGCCAGACAGGGAACCGGAAGGTGTAATGCTTGTAGAACATGGTTGGGTCTTCTAAGTAAGCAGGATGGGAGCAATACCAACACCAAGCTGCAATTGCGATTAGTGAGGGGTCTGCCACTACAACCATGCCAAACTTCGGAAAGAATCCCTTGGTAAGGATTGCGGAATCTTTCAGCCCGTTACATTCCGATATCTGTAATTCTATGGAGGCGCTTTGACAGCCCGTAATCTTACCCGCCATTCGATGAAGCTATGATTAAGCTTTTGTTATGGTGTCATCACAATCAAAGTAACGCAATTAATTTGCCTCATCTGGTAACGACAGATCGATAAGCTAAACAGTATGGTTGAAACCACTATACCTGCGCGGCTGATTCGTCGATGCCATGGAGTTGCATGTAACTGAGGAGCCAGTTGGCGATCGTTGCCCGTCGAGTTTTGCGGGGGATAAGTTCGTTAATTTTGTAGCCCTCAAAGCCTAGCTTTTCCTTGAGTAACTGTTTGTTCGCGGCGGGGATCGATCGCGTCAGTTTGACGGTCGCAGGACGACTCTCAATAAAATTGGGGGGGTCAGGATAGTCCTCGCGCCATTCGGGAGCGACATGGCGACTATCCCATGTGCCCGTTGTGGCATCATAGCGATACCCTAAACCTTGCCAGACTAAAGCATTAGCCGTTACATCATCAATAGTGTCGTGGATAATTGCCCAGATAGTATCAGTTGTGAGTGGTGGAAGTTCGAACCGCATAACTAGATTAAACAGATTTTTTCCTACTTAAATCATATAGATAAACGAAGACCCCCGGTTGCCGATAGGTATCTAATCGAGTGCCAATTTCATTGAGATAGGCTCGGATCATTTGATTTTCAGCTTTGACTCGGGCATGGGAGAACAACAACCAGACGCGTGGGTTTCCCCGTAGGCGATCGAGATCGGCTTTGTAACGCTCCCGTTCTTTGGCAGAAAGTTTTTTACCATCATGCACATCTAAATCATCAACACCGAGAATGTAGTCTTTAGGGCTGAAGTCATATTTATGAGCGTAGTATCTAAACTGATGGATTCCCCGTTGATAGATGTATAAAATATCTCCCGATTGTTGATGGTTTTTGATGTATTGCAAAACTGGGCGAATTTCTTGACGTTGTTCCGGTTGAATCATTAATTGAGTGGCATGGCTGAACGCGGGTGTGAGCAATATAGCTAGCAAAATCATGCCTAAAAATGTTACTAGTCGTAGCTGAGGGAATTGTTTGACGTGAATTCTGCTTCTAATCAGGGTATGAAGCCCGATCGCAATCAATAGAATCAAACCAGGTGCAAGAAATAGTAATAGACGATCCCTAAAGGGATATTTGTGGAGATAGGCGGCGGCTAAGGTGATGCCTATCGGAGCAAGTAACAGGATCAAATGATCGCGATGTTGCAACCAGAGCGCACTACAGCCTAGTAAACAGGCAAAGATTGCCAGTAGTGTTAAAGGAGATAAAAAACCGAGCGGATTGGCAAACATTTGCCCCAGGACCATCAGTAACCAGGAAATATCGAAAATCGATCGCGGGAATGCCTTGCTCCAGGACTCTAGCAACCGTTGATTACTGCCTAGTTTAGCTAAGGAAATCAAATAAAATCCTGAGAAGCTACCGAGCCAAACTAGATAGATCCAGAGGCGCTGCCAACCATTGGGTTTGATTCGATTTAACCAACAACTCAGCCAATAACTCGCTTCAACGCCGACCAAAACAAAAATAGCGGGATGGGAGAACCAGATCGCGATCGCGCCAATCATACTAGCTTGAATTATTTGGCGGCGCTGTAGCTTGGGTTGGCGAATGTTCATTAAGACGAGATACAGCAGTAATGCGATCGTCACATCGCTGGAATACTGTTTCACCTCAGTTGTGTAATAAATCAGTGGTTTTAGGGTGACAAATAGGGCAACGGCGATCGGTATTGCCCAGGGGGTAATCAGCTGTTTGGCAAGTTGATAAAATAAAAATAATGAGGTGATACCGCAGACAAATGGAAATAATCTCAAGGTGTATTCATAATCACCAAAGGCTTCTACGATCAGTTTTTCAATTGCTAGGAAGCCTAAGGGTGCGCCCTGTTCATAAGCCAGTGGCTTAAACAGATCAACTAAAGGGCGATTAATAATATTTAAGGCTAGAGTTGCTTCATCAACCCAGAGCGATCGATTAGCCAAATATTGGATCGATCGCACTAAAATACCGAAGCCAATGAGCGCTAAAGTTAATCTTTCTGGAGTGAACAAACTCTGAGTTTTTTGATAGAATCTTACCTTTGGGAAAGACATAAATTGGCGGCTGATGATCCAGTGACATCTGGTGTTTTATGCGATACAAATAGGGAAACGAACCGTTATCCCTACCACCCTGGATATTTATCCTTATCTTGACAGAAAACATCCCAATTCAGTGCAAGATTATGGCAGACAAAATCAGAGCGCATGTGATTATTTCTGGACAAGTGCAACGAGTTGGATTTCGCTACTCAACCCAGGATATGGCGATGGTTTATGGCTTAAATGGTTGGGTACGGAATTTACCCGATGGGCGGGTAGAGGCAGCCTTTGAAGGCGATCGCACGACGATCGACAAAATGATCCGCTGGTGCCACAAAGGACCGCCAGCGGCAATCGTGAAGCAAGTTGAGGTGAAATACGAGGAACCGTTGAACTTACAGGAATTCCTGATTCTCCGTTAAACCCGCGATCGCATAAATTTATCGAGCTTGGCCATACCCCGATGAATCGTGTCTAAATCGGTGGCATAGGAAATGCGGACATACCCCTCACTACCAAAGGCAATACTGGGAATCACCACCACCTGATGTTCTTCGAGGAGCGCTTCGCCAAACTCCAGAGAGGACAGACCTGCCGCTTGGATGCTGGGCATCAGGTAAAATGCACCGTTCGGTTTCACACAGGTGACTCCCGGCATGGCGGTCAAGTAATCCAGCATCACCTGCCGTCGTTCCGCAAACGCCAGTCGCATTGCCTCTACACACCCCTGATCGCCTTCCAAAGCCGCGATCGCCCCATATTGAGCAAACGTACAGACATTGGAGGTGCTGTGTCCCTGAATCGTCATGCAGGCTTTAATCAAGTCTACGGAACCGGCTAGATAGCCAATCCGCCAACCGGTCATGGAGTAGGCTTTGGCAAACCCACTACTGACGATCGTGCGATCGTAGGCTTCGGGGCTGACGGCTCCAATGCTGAGATGTTCGGCTCCGTCGTAGAGCAGTTTTTCGTAGATCTCGTCAGAAACTACATAGAGGTTTTGCTCGACGATCACGGTTGCCAGTGCCCGAATCTCATCGGGGGTGTAAACCACGCCTGTCGGGTTGGAGGGCGAATTTAAGATAAACAGTTTCGTTTTGGGAGTGATGGCTTGCCGCAGTTGCTCGGGTGTGATTTTGAACTGATTGGCGGGATCGGTTTGCATAATCACCGGGACTCCGGCAGCAAGCTTGACCATCTCTGGATAGCTGACCCAATAGGGAGCCGGAATAATCACTTCATCTCCCGGATCGAGCAGCGCCATCATCAAGTTATACAGAGAATGCTTACCACCATTGGTGACAATAATGTTCTCAGCGCCATAACATAGCCCATTCTCCTTTTGCAATTTCTCGGCGATCGCGGCTCGGAGTTGAGGCTCGCCAGCGACCGGTCCATATTTAGTTTTTCCAGCTTCCAGGGCCTGAGCGGCGGCTGCCCGAATGTGATCAGGGGTAGGAAAATCCGGCTCTCCTACACTGAAATTGCAGACGCTAATGCCATCAGCTTTCATTGCCTTGGCTTTGGCATCGATCGCCAGCGTCATGGAAGGACTGAGTTGACCGACTCTTGCTGCCAGTTTCATAATGATTAATAGAAATTCTGCTGCGGATGAATGGTCTGTCCCTCAGACATCGAGGGGGTCTGGGCAGAGCCATTCTGGGTTTCTATCCTCAATCCATCCCTCAGATCAAGCTTGACAAACCACTAGTTCAGAATACTCTACCAAACCCAGAATGAACTCATCCAAGTTGTTTAACTCTGACGATTTTGTGTCTGGATTTGCCCACATTGGTAATGCCAGATCTGGTAAAAGTAGCCACTCACATACATCAGGTTGATCCCTACCAACAGACTCCGCCCGATCCAGGAAGTCAATACCGGAAATAGATAGATGCTGGCAACCAGAACCAAGAGTTTTTCGATCAGAGCCACGATCGCACCGTGATGCCGGGGATCCCAGTAGGAAATGGGACTGATCCAACGGTAGTGACTAAAGGGCAGCCAGTGACGATGGGCATCATCATGATGAACGGGTAAGTCTCCTAATGAATGCAGCACTGCACTCAAACACAACCAGGCGATCGCTGGATAGTCTGCGAGATAAGCTACGGCAGAGGCGATCGCCGTTAAGGGAATCGAGTGGAAGCTGTGATTGATTAACTGCCACTGGGGCTGCCAGTAGGTTTCTGTCCAAATTTGCCGTTCGGATTGCCGCCTTACTACCTTTGCCCAGGCATACATGACAAACATCGGCAGATCCGGTAACACCGCACCAACGGCGATCGGGAGGGCAAATTGAGGGTGTTCCATCAACAATGCCAGATTGATGACAGCATGGCTGGGTGTGTTCATTCTGACTGCATCACAATAGCTTGATTTCCACTTTAGCGAAGTCCTCGCAGGCGACAGGAGTTTAAGATCTTATTAAAAGATGGGGCTAAATCGACTTTCTCTAGGTACTTTAATGGCGAGATACCTCCTAACTGCGTCTCTTGCCCCCTCGGTTCTACCTACCGTAGTCACCGGGTGGGGTTTCTGTTTCATGCGCCGTCGGGTAGGAGATCGATTAAGCTAAAGGGGGCTGAATCGATTATCGTTATCATTTCACGACAATTTACTATGGCTAACCCTGACCCCGCTGCGATCGCTCCCCGGTTAAATCGCGTCACTTCAGCGAGTACCGAAACTCCGAATTGTACGGTGTCGCATCCGGTTGACCTTAGCCATATTCGTCAACTCCACCAGGATGTGTTGAACGTAGACAAGGCGCAACGGATGGCGGAGTTCTTTAGTTTACTGGGAGATCCCAATCGCCTGCGGATTCTGTCTGCGTTAGCCGTAGAAGAGTTGTGTGTTTGCGATCTCGCCGCGATCGTCAAAATGTCGGAGTCAGCCGTGTCCCACCAACTGCGGACGCTGCGGGCGATGCGTTTAGTCAGTTATCGGCGGCAGGGGCGGAATGTATTCTACTGCCTGAAAGATAGCCATGTGTTGAATTTGTATCGCGAGGTGGCAGAACACCTGGACGAACCGGATGATGCGGGGCTGTGAGCGATCGAGCACCATACGAAAGAAGGACGAACGATCGTCCGCCCTTGTCATTTGCCTATTTCGGAGAGGTACACACCTTCTCTACAAAGTAAAACCTGGCTTAGAAAGTCGCTCTAATGCTTGTCTCCTGAGGCTGCTGGGAGATTATTCTTCACCGCCTTGAAGTTTCAGTAGGAGAAAGCCCACTCCCAACCCGACCAGGATCAGGGTAAACGATAGAAACGCGGCATTCATAATTTCGCCCATTGCAGATATTCTCCCTTGCGATCGCACGTACAGTAAGTGATTAAACCATAGTGATTGCCTGCAACCAGGCGCACCAAATCGACCCCGAGTAGTTGAAAGCCCTGTTAACCGGGTCGCCGTAACGTATTCTAAACCAGATTGATCCCCCTGCGGTTGAAGTGAGGGAGATGTTGAGGATGGGGAGATGGGGAGGATGGGGAGAATGAAAAGTAGAGATGTTCTTGCTTGTTTTGCTCTCTACCGGCTAAGGATCATCGTCAATTGATAACGAACCTGATATATGCTGAAATCCGGAGCGCGTTTAAATCTCAATTTATGTCCGTAATCAGTACCCCCATGTCCACTACCTTTCCCCTGACTGCCGTGATTGGTCAGGAGGCGATTAAACTGGCGCTATTGTTAGCCGCCGTTGATCCAGGTCTGGGGGGTGTGGTGATTGCTGGACGGCGGGGTACGGCAAAATCGGTGATGGCGCGGGCGATTCATGCTCTGCTACCCCCGATCGAAATTGTCCAAGATTCGCTCAATGGTGATCCACGCTATCCCGCCGAATGGGATGATGCGACGATCGAGCGATTAGGGGAACAGGCTGATGATCCAGCTAGCATTCCGACTCAAGTGATTCCAGCCCCGTTTATTCAGATTCCATTAGGGGTGACGGAAGATCGGTTGCTAGGTTCAGTTGATGTTAGTCAGTCAATTAAACAGGGAGAAACGGTGTTCCAGCCAGGGCTGCTGGCAGAAGCTCATCGCGGTGTGTTGTATGTCGATGAGATTAACCTGCTGGATGATCAGATTGCTAACCTCTTGCTTTCTGCCCTGACGGAAGGACGCAACCAGATTGAGCGGGAAGGGATTAGTTTTCAGCATCCCTGTAAACCGTTGTTGATTGCGACCTACAATCCCGAAGAAGGGGATTTACGCAATCATTTACTGGATCGAATTGCGATCGCCTTATCGGCGGATAGTGTGCTGGGCATCGACGATCGGGTGCAGGCGGTAGAACAGGTGACTCGCTACTCTGATTCGCCCCAGGAATTCCTCAAGCAATATAGCGAAGATCTTGATGCTTTAAAAACGCAGATTGTTTTGGCGCGGGAATGGCTCAAGGATGTGCGGGTGACTCACGATCAGGTGCAATATCTGGTGACGGAAGCGCTCCGGGGGGGCGTACAAGGGCATCGGGCGGAGTTGTTTGCCCTTCGAGTAGCAAAAGCCCATGCGGCTCTGGATGGACGCACAGAAGTCAATGCCGATGATTTGCGGCGAGCGGTGGAATTGGTGATCATTCCGCGATCGATCATCATTGAACCGCCGCCCGAACAGCAACCTGTCTCTTATACACATCT
>NZ_JBLZFZ010000083.1:0-25806 GCF_050753385.1 Pantanalinema rosaneae CENA516 | reverse complement strand
GAGGGAGTGGGGAGATGAGGGAGTGGGGAGATGAGGGAGTGGGGAGATGAGGGAGATAAGGGAGTGGGGGACAGGGGGCTCATGGAATCATGACTGTTCACGGCTTCACCCTGGTTCACTTACTGTTACATCGCGTGAATGCGTTCGGGTTGGCTGCCGCTTTTTCTTACAATGAAGTCAAACAGATACTTATAGGATATCGATCGAGCATGGTCAAAACTGTTGCTGATGTCATGAGCCGCGACCTGATTACGACGCGTCCAGAAACTCAGTTGAATGAAGTGATCAAAATTTTGGCTGAACGGCATATCAGTGGTCTGCCAGTGATTGATGACTCCGGCAAGCTGGTGGGAGTTGTTTCGGAAACTGATTTGATGTGGAAGGAATCTGGCGTTACTCCCCCGGCTTACATCATGCTGCTCGATAGCGTGATCTATTTGGAGAACCCAGGACGCTATGAACGGGAACTTCATAAAGTATTGGGTCAAACGGTGGGCGAGGTAATGACTGCCAACGTGGTGACGATTACCCCCGACAAATCCCTGGCAGAAGCGGCTCGAACCATGCATGACCACAATGTCCATCGTTTACCAGTCGTTGATGATGCCGCCCGAGTGGTTGGCATCTTGACCCGAGGCGATATTATTCGTGAAATGGCAGCAGAACAAGGGTAGAGTCAGAACTGAGCACTTTAACTACTTACTGAATAGTCTTTAGCATGAGCATTACTCCTGAATCAGTTAGAACGCTGCTGGAGTCGCCGGAGCTTGGCGATCGCCTACGAGCAGTGAACCAAATTCGTGAATTAGACCCCAAAATTGGCTTCGAGTTAATTCAAACAGTCATCCACGATCGCAATCCCCGAGTCCGCTATTCCGGGATGAGTCAACTGGCCAGTTTAGGACACCAGGATCCAGCGATCACTATGGAACTGTTGCGAGCCGGATTGCAGGATAGTGAACCCGATGTGCAGGCTGCCGCCGCCGATTCGATCGGTGCTTTAAAACTCACAGAGGCGTATGACGACTTGCAGCAACTTTACCACCGCAGCAATGAATGGATTGTCAAATTCAGTATCATCGCGGCATTAGGAGAACTGGGGGATTACCGGGCCTTTACCTTGCTGGAAGAAGCCTTGCAATCTGATAACGAACTGGTGCAAATGGTAGCGATCGGGTCGTTGGGCGAACTGGGAGACGATCGCGCCGTCGGGTTGCTCGTTCCCCTGGTGAATACTCCAGACTGGCAAATCCGCTATCGAGTCGCCCAGGCACTGAGCCGCTTTACCACTCCAGAGTCCCGATCCGCCCTGGAAACCTTAGCGAACGATCGCAACGACCAAATTGCGCGAGAAGCCCAATCAGCCCTGGGCTAAATTGGCTCTAAAACCAGTCCATGACCGAAGAAATGGGATACAAGCCCCGTCCTTCTAGGACGGCTTTTTCTTAGACTTCAGGCTTCTAATCAGTTCTCTCAATACGTCTGTCTTGGTTCTACCAACAGCAGTGCAATATTCCTCTAAAATCTCAAATTCATATTCTTCGATCCTGAAGTCTAATCGTTTCTTCATGCTGGTATCCGGTTTTATGCTGTACAATATTAGCATGAAAGCAAGGTATCAATATCGTTTCTATCCGACCGACCAACAGCGACAGAGCCTAGCTCAGTTGTTTGGTTGTGTTCGGGTAGTTTGGAATGATGCCCTGGCGATCTCCAAACAGTCTGATTCATTGCCAAAGAATAGCGACTTGCAAAAGTGGGTGATTACTCAGGCAAAGAAAACGACTGAACGGGAATGGCTGTCTGCTGTTTCTAACATTCCGTTACAGCAGTCCGTTGCTGATTTGGGAGTCGCCTACAAAAACTTTTTCGATTCACTCAACGGCAAGCGAAAGGGTAAAAAAGTAGGCTCTCCACGGTTCAAAAAGAAAACGGGGAGGCAATCAGCGCGGTTCAGAATTGGTGGATTTTCAATCAAAGGTGAGGAGGTCTATCTTGCGAAAATTGGCAACGTAAAACCGATTTGGTCAAGAGAGTTGCCCTGTGAACCAAGTTCAGTCACGGTGATTAAGGACGCTGCAAATCGGTACTTTCTCAGCTTTGTGGTTGAGATTGATCCGGTTATTCAACCTGCGATTAATCCCTCTATCGGAATTGATTTGGGAATCAAAGTATTTGCGGCTTTGAGTACAGGTGAGAAGGTGTGCAGTCCTAGTTATTCCAAGCTAGACAAGCGAATCAGGCGCAAGCAGCGCAAATTTGCCCGTCAAGTCAAAGGGAGTAAACGCCGCGAGAAAACAAGGCTGCAAATTGCCAAGTTGCACAATCAGATTTCAGATACTCGCAAGGATTTCTTGCACAAGCTGTCGACTCGCGTGGTCAACGAAAACCAAGTGATTGCGCTGGAAGACTTAAACGTTTCTGGAATGGTCAAAAACCGCAAACTCTCTAGAGCTATCAGCTTGCAAGGTTGGAGAGAGTTCAGGGTTCTGGTTGAGGGCAAATCCCAAAAACTAGACCGTGAATTCGTTGCCATCAACCGATGGCAACCCACAAGCCAAATCTGCTCAGAGTGCGGTTTTAAGTGGGGCAAAATCGATTTGTCCGTTCGTTCTGTTCTCTGTATCAACTGTGGAACATCCCACGACAGAGACGAGAATGCGGCTAGAAATATAGAAAAAGTCGGGATAGGGCGTTGCCACGACTCTAAATGGACGGGGAGCGACCGTAAGACCTCTTCGCAGGCTAGTTGCGTTGAGCCGTCAAGAATCACCGCTCCTTCAGGACGGTGAGTATGTCAAAAGCGCTTCTGGGCGGACAGCCGTTCGCCCGTTACTAGAATCTTAGCTTTAAGCTTCGGCTAGAATTACCTGCTGGAGGGCTTTTGCCACTTCTGCCGCCGTAGTATAGCGATCGGCAGGATTAGGATTCGTCAATTTACGGGTAATCGTGACCAGATCGGGAGTCAACCCCGGTGCATACTCTGGATAAAAGCGAAATCCCTGTTCTCGTTGGGCATAAAACGTACTGGGGGGCTTACCAGTCAGGAGATAGACCAGGGTAGTGCCCAAAGCATACAAATCAGATGCTGTGCTAGCCGCCACGCCCTGTTGCTGCTCGGGAGCACTATAGCCCGAAGGGGAGGAAGGCTGAGATGACAACACTTTACAGGCTGCAAACCCAGTTAAGACTAGCTCCTGACTGGTGGTTAAGATACGCCGAATCAGTATGTCAGGATGAATAGCGTGATGTAAGACAGGGGGAGATTGGTGATGCAAATAATTCAGCACCTCACACACTTGCAGCATCCAGGCGATCGCTTGGGATTGTGCGATCGCCCCCTTCGTGTCTACTAACTGCTGAAGGCTTTGCCCAAACACCGCCTCCATAATCAAATAGGATTGCTCGCCGCTCATCACCGTTTCAATAAACCGGGGCAATCCGGGATGGTGCAATTGCAACAGATGCTTGGCTTCCTGTTCAAACAACTCCTCTGCTTCCGGATAGCGGCTCCATTCTGGCTTCAGTGTGCGCAGCGTAAAATTGCGTCCCTCCCGCCAGCCTAAATAGTTGCAGTAAAAGGCATCCTGCTGGAGCAGCTTGAGCACCAAGTAGTTACCTACCATAAACTGCACCCGCAAGGGTTGACCACATTCGGGGCAAAACAGCAAATCACGCTCGACATAGCGTTGGCAACAGGCATTTAAGGGCAAATCAGCCAACGCAACTGCTGCGGCTGGAACTACGTGATCCTCTTCATTGAAGGTACTCAGATGCGGGTGAGCATGGGCAACCGGCGGCGGCGACTCACTACAATCTATATCGGTACGAGGCGTGTCACTGGGCAGAGCAGCGGGCGCATTCGTCGGCGATCGATCTGGTTCAGCCTGATCAGAGGCTTCGGCTGCCGGAGGACTCGCGGTATTCTGAACCACCCGTTGGGCTAATGTTTTTTCGCCAGCAAAGTTGCGCGAGGCACTGACGGCATCTGCCCCAATATGAATTTGCACATTGGGGCCCGATCGGGCTAGACGAATGATCACCCCATCTTCAACCGGGACTTGAGTAATCCGTTTGCCGTCTAGATAGGTGCCATTGGCTCCCAGATTCACAATTTCCCAACCAGAATCTGACTGGCGTAACTCAACATGGTGGCGCGAGACAACCGCACTATATAAAATCACATGGTTGTCGGTCGAGCGACCAATCCGAATAACTGTTTCATGCTCAAAGCTCCAGCTTTGAACCGGAATGGACTGAATTGGATGCAGCAGGGTCAGAGTAATCACACTGGCAGCGTAGAGGCTGAAGTCGTAGCCCGTAAGGTAAACGGCTATCGTCCAAAAACTTGATTCTATCCTACGTTGCTTTGGCTAATGTTGCGTTCAAAAACTTGTTGCATCGCTTCAAGTTTCCGAGGTTGGACACCAACCAGCACAACCCAGGGTAGTAAACTGTTACTTGATTAAACGGGAGGCTATAACCCATAGACTCTAGCCGATCGCGCCAGCTTGGTTCAAGCACAGACCAAAATTTGGTCGCAATTCCATGTCTACAAGTCTATCCAGGGTTAGCAGGGACGCGGCTCGGAGCGCAAGTTCTCTTGACCAAGCCAAATTCAAGAACTTCCTCGCTCCAACCTAGCGCAAATTGACTGACTTAAGACATTTGGAACAAAAACGTCACCTTATCCCCTTTACCTAAGGCAATGCGATCGCCCGATCGCAGCCGATGGCGATTGCCCATCGATAGCGGCAGATTATTAATGTAGGTACCGTTAGAACTACCAACATCCTCAATGAAGTAGGCATCCCCCTCCACGCGAATATCGGCATGGATGCGGGAGACAATCTCGGAGTTGGGAAATCCCGATACGTCAATATCCGGTGGAATGCGATCGTTCGGCTTGCCAATGTGAATCACCGTCAGACTCGTGGGCACTTCTAGCACCGTATTCGTTTGCACATGTAACAACCGGGCAACCTGAGCTTGAATTTGGGTATGGGAAGATTCCAGGGGGATCGGAGGGGTGACCTCTCCCGCCGCTTCTGGTTGGGCAGTAGGAGGCACTAGAGCCGCTAGGGATGCCGCTGCCGGAACGGGATCGGGCACTGCCACTGGGGGCGGGATAAGAGCATCGGGAGGCAGTTCCAAATCTGGCACCGCTAAATCGGGCAGAGCAGACACATTACTAGCCACCAGTGGTTGCTCCAGTTCAGCCGCAACGGACTTGAGGTTAAAGCCACACTGTCCACAAAAACTAGCATCTGTCTGGACAGCCGCTCCACAATTGGGACAAGCCGTCATCGCCGGGAGCGGGGTATAACAGGCCTCACACTGCACCGCACCGTCAGGATTTTGATGATTGCAATTTGGGCAGACAATCATGGGAGTTTCTTGACCTAAGCACATCATAGAAAAGTAGACCCCAAACGGTCAGGATCGGGCATCCGCCATATCCCCTGCCTACTACCACCATTCTGACCGCTTTCGTCGTCGATCGCCGCAGTTTTTGCTGTGACTCACCGTTAAGCCACCAGGTCTTGACCCGCCGCTTGCTCCAGTAACCACCAGAGTGTGCCCTGAGGCTGAATTAACCGAGAGGGATAGAGGGAGTCATCCCCCTCCGCCGCAAACACCGCTTGCAGGGCAGGGCGTTTACTGGCTCCAGCTACCATAAAGATCACCCGGTTCGCGTGGTTAATTAAGGGAGCCGTAAAGGTAATGCGCGGTTGCCCATCCTTTTGCCCGACCGTAATCAGGCGATCGGTAACCGTGAGTGCCTCGGTATGGGGAAACAACGACGCGGTATGCCCGTCATCGCCCATGCCCAACAGAATCAAATCAAAGGCAGGAAATTCGCCGGGATGCACCTGGAAAAATTCTTCTAATTCCGCTTCATATTGGTTCGCGGCGATCGCTGGCTCATCGGCAGCCGTCGGCATGGGATGGATATTGAAACTCGGGATTTTGACATGGTTCAACCAGGCTTGCCGGGCCATCGCTTGATTGCTATCGGGATGATCGGCAGGCACATAGCGTTCATCCCCCCAGAACACATGAATATTCCGCCAGGGCAAATCCTGTTGCGCCAGTTGTTCATACAACGGTTTAGGGGTGCTGCCTCCCGCTAACGCGATCGTACATTGACCGCGTTGGGCGATCGCCTCCTGAATGGTTTCCAGCACCAGTTGCAGCGATCGTGCCACTAATGCCGCTTGATCTGGCAACACTTCAACGATTCTGTTCATTCCAGCTTTCGGGTTGCATAACAAACATCGCCACAATAAGGCGGAACCGATGAATCGCCCTAAATTCGGTGGCAAAAATTAATAAAAGTTGGCAAGCGCGATCGCTAACCGTCTAATAACGCTTCCACAAACTCATAGCTAGAGAATGGTCGCAGATCCTCAATGCCCTCCCCAGCACCAATGAAGCGAATTGGTAAGCCCAGTTGCTTCACGACCGCCAGGGCAATTCCTCCTTTGGCTGTGCCATCCAGCTTAGTCAGCACCACGCCACTCAGTTTTGCCGCTTCCGAGAACACCTCTGCCTGCCGTAAGCCGTTCTGTCCCAAGGTGGCATCCAGTACCAGCAGGGATTCGACGATCGCATCCGGGGCTTTCTTATCGATGATCCGCCGGACTTTGCTTAACTCGTCCATCAAGTTCTTTTTGTTCTGCAAGCGTCCCGCCGTATCAATCAGCAGCAGTTCTGTCCCCCGAGCCTGGGCGGCGGTAATCGCATCAAACACCACGGCGGCTGGATCGGTGTTCTTGCCGGGGTTAGAGATCACCTCAACCTCACTCCGCTGCCCCCAAACCTTTACCTGTTCCACGGCCGCCGCCCGGAAGGTATCTGCCGCCCCAATTAAACACTTGTAACCCGATTTCTGGGCAATATGAGCCAGCTTGCCGATCGTCGTCGTTTTACCTGCCCCATTCACGCCCGTCATTAACCAGATATTCAACCGACCCTGTTCGGGAGCGAAGAATAGACTCGCCATATCTTCAGTGCCAACGGAGCGATCGAGCATATCGCGCAAAATCTGTTTCAGATAAGAGATCGCCGCATCCGGGGGCAACACCTCATCCCGAAGTTTCTGCTGCAACGCTTCAATAATGGCATCCGTGGCTTCTACACCCACATCCGCCTGGAGCAACGCGGCTTCAATTTCCAGTACCGCATCCTGATTCAGCGGCCCCTGACCGACGATCGCCTTCAGTTGATTAATCAGTCCCCGGCGGGTTTTATCTAATCCCTGGCGTAATCGTTTCAGCCAGGTAATTTCTTCTAGGGAGATTTGGTCAGGACGACGACCTTGAGAGGCAAGAATTTCGGCAGACCAGAGAAATCCTTCGTCTAACACTAAGTCCGGTGGCAGGGCAATTTCAGGAGTAGCCGTCTTTGCCGTGGGCTGGGGTTCTGGTTCTGGCTCGACGATCGCCGTTTCCCGCAATTGCTCTAATCGAGCCTGTCGATCGGCCTCTGCCTGTAACCAAAAGGGCACCGCCGCAGATTCTAGCTCAACCTCAGTCGCAGATTCACGGGTTGGAGCAGGTTCTACCGCTTCTGCGGCAACGGGAGCAGGGGCGATCGCTTCAGCCATCACCGTCTCCTCAGCCACAGGCTCCGCTTCAGGGGAGGTTTGACTGACTGACTCTAGAGGCGGTTGAGCACCGGAGGTTGCCTCAACATTCTCTGGAGTTGGTTCCAGATCAGGCGATTCTGGTACAGATGGTGGCTGAATTTCAGGTGGTTCTGGAGCGGATGCTCCCTCGATCGATTCCCCCTCCACGGGTTCTGGCACTGATCCAGCCGGAGGAGCAGGTTCCGCCGGGGCGGCAGTGGTTGGAGTCGCTTCAGCCTGACGCTTGCGGATATTTTCGTAGGCGACCTTTGCCCAATTCAGATAATCTTCCGCCACTTCATCAGTTGCCGCTGCATCGGTCGCGGGTTCTGCCGTAGCCGATTCAGACGGAGTCGCTGCATCTACCTGAGACGGCTCAGCCTCAGATTCTTGATCAAATCGACGACGAAACCAATCAAATGTCATACCTACCCCCTACTCACCCAGCGCTCTCGATTCTGCCTTAATCTGATCCGTGACCCGACGGAGCACTCCATTAATAAAGCGATGTCCATCTTCGCCGCTATAGCGCTTCGCCAGTTCTACCGCTTCGTTGACCGCGACCCGATCGGGCACTCCTAAATACTGTATTTCCGTCACCGCAATTCGTAGAATATCGCGATCGATAAACGCCAAGCGGGAGAGTTGCCAATCCACTAAGGACTGGGTTAGCAGGTGATCAATCTGCTCCTGATATTCCCGCAGCTTACCCATAATTTCTAAGGCGTAGGAACGCACTTCCTGCTGATTCGAGAGTTGAATGATCTCCGGTACCTCGATCGCCATCCCTAACCGATTAATCGCGGTCTGGGTCAGTTCGATCGCCTCATTCACCATCGCTCTGGCACTTTGAACATCCGTTGTGCGCGTTTCACTATTCAGGAGACGAGTGCTACTTTGTTGGAGTTCGGCGGCGGCGGTTTCTAGCGCATCCTGAGCTTCGCTGGTCAACGTCCGAATCGCGGCTACCAGGACATTGTTTAATGCTTGAGCTTCTAACCGCTCTGAGGTAGCCGGTAATTGACTAATACTTAACAGTGCCAGTTCACGGGCAATTCGACGGGCTTGCATAATGGCAGACTTGTATAACTCCTGAACAGCAGTGAAAAACAATCAACAGTTCACACACAACATTGCCAGCATGGCAATCTATTTTATGCAGCCATTCTGAAGCCGAAACCCCAAATTTGGCATGTCACCTTATTCTTCTTCCACCGCGATCGCCTGTCGGCTCTGCTCCGCGAAGGGATCGAGTACCCGTTTACGGTTCGCTTGAGGCAGAGATGCCGCCAGCATGACAGAATCCGGACTAACAATGCCACCGGAAATAATCACTTTAAAAGCATCTTCGATCGGCATGGATAGTGTGATGACTTCATCCTCTGCCACCACAGCATACCAGCCTGTAGTTGGGTTAGGCGTTGTAGGAATAAATACACTCAACATTGGTCCTGGGAAGTGCGACTGAAACTCACCACTAATCACCCCAGTCACAAACCCCAACGACCAAATTCCCCGCCGAGGATACTCCACTAAGACAACCCGGCGAAACTTACCGCTCGAATCTTTCAGCAGAGTTTCTAAGAGTTGCTTCAACGTTTTGTAAACTGCACCGGCTAACGGAATTGCCTGGAGAATCCGTTCTCCCACATCCAGCAACCAGCGTCCGGCAATATTCCGCGCCATCAGCCCAATGATCAGAATGCACGAGAGCGGCACTGCCAACCCCACGAGAAAATCCAGCAGGTTCACCAAAATCGGATGTAATCCATCAAACGGATTGACTTGCTTGGGGATGCGCGTTAAGAAGTTAATCACCCAGGTTGCGATCGTCAGGGTGAGCCAGATTGTGGTTGCCAGAGGAATTACCACCAACAGACCAGCAATCAGGTCATTCTTCAGATCTTGCTTGAAGCGTTGGAGCACAGGCAGCCTAATCTCCTTAACAAATGGCAGCGAAACCAGATTAAAAAAGCTGATGAAAGCCAGCTATAGTTTAAGACTTGTAAATCAGTTCTGTAACTAATTGTTGCAAATATCTCAGGCTTTCTTCAAGTCCTTCCTTTTTATCTTAATGATCATCGCACTCGATCGCCCCTTCTCTCCAAAAATATGTATTGGAGTTTACCGATCGTCAGGATTGAGATACGGACGATCAAGCCAAACCTGTGAGATGGGCGGAATTCCACCTCACAGATGCAAGTCAGGTTCAGGTCAGGCGATGGTCGTTATCGCACTTGGCGTAACCCCGTCCAGCCCACCAGGGTATAGCCGATCGCCAGCAGCACACTATTCAGGGCGGTACGCGCCGCTGCCCGTCGAGCATTCCACTGCGCCTGCGTCTTGGCCTGCTCTAATTCCTCCCGCCGGGGCTTTAACTCACGCTCAAGCTGGGGAGCCAGTTTCGCCTCCAGGGCTTTAGGATCGGTTTTCAGCTTTTGCAGTTCTGTCAGTTGTTGTTTTGCCTGAGCCAGTTCCGCGTCACTGAGGGAACGCCCCTGGAATTGCCCGGTTTTTGTAGCTTCCTGTAAGGCACTGATTTGTGCCTCTAGTTGAGGTTGTACCTGTTGACTTAACTGCTCTTTGATCTCTGCCAGCCGCCCCTCCGCCTGCTTCACCTGGGCATCGGCGGCTTGTCCGGTTGCACTCCAACCCCAGGGAGCAATCATCAGAAACGATACCCCCAACACTGTTGCAATTAACAGCGCCGCAATTCGTAAGCCCTGGGAGGTTTGGGATAGGGAGTCCGCCGCTTCACCCCGGCTGTCTAGAAATTGTCCCAGAAACAATAATGCCAGCCCGACTAAGGGAATAAAGCCGCGATCGACCATTTGAGTCGTAAAACTGACCACCCACTGAGAATCGCCAAAATTGGCAGTTGAGAGCAAAATAATGTAATCAATTAAAGAACCCAGAATTAAAACAATTCCAGCAAGCTTTAATACTAAGGCTGTCCAGGGATCGAAATAGGATGGTTTCGTCATAGATTGGGGTTAATTCATTCGGCGATGCTGTAGGCTTACCGCCCCGTTTTTTATCTTGATAAGAATAAAATAGGTCTGGCGCTACAAGATTTCTATAGTAGCCACGATGGGGCATCTACACCAGCATCACCAAAAACTGGAAAGCAAAGATCGATTGTCATGAGGGATTCTTTCCAACTAAAGTTTCAACCCTGGAGTGAACACACTAAGATATCACCTAATCGTTTGACTACAGTTTGAACTGAGGTTGAGCATTCGTCACCAGAGATGAAGCTATGTATCTTGAATAAATTGGTAGAACTTAATACTGTTGATGCGACAGTATTCGCTAAGATCTTGGGCAAAATTTTCTACGTTGTCGATCGCGATTCGGGGTATCCTTACCTGCGTTTTGGCGAAGGCAAGCGATCCGTGAGCAGGCTGTGATCATCTCTCGGCACCTACCCAGCAACGGTTAGACCACTGCCCAGTAGGATGATGTGGTGCAATGCTTTTTCCATATAGCGATGATTTCCCCACTTTGATCCAATGACTGCTGTGCCCCTCCCTCGACAGCCATCTCAACCCCCCGACCGTGCTGGTGGTGCTTCCTCAGAAGTCACCCCAGTCTTTGCTTTGAAGGAGTTAGTGGCACGGCTAAACCGGGAACAGCACAAAATTCAAGATTTATTGAGTTCATTAGGGTTTGCCTTACGTAGCTTTAATAATCTCAATCAATTTCTGGAATTAATTCCATTAATGGCGAGCCGTGTTACAGATTGTGACGGTGGCGCGTTATTGCTGTTTAAACCGAATGGGCAGGTGCGGTTAGAGCGATTGCATTGCCAGGATGGCTTACGGAGCCAGGATGTGCGGAAGGCGATCGAGCTTGCCACTCGCCAAATTACAGCTAAATTTGCGGGAGATTCCGGTAGTTCCGTCATATTGCCACCCCCTGCGATCGCCGCTCTGGATCATCAGGTCGGTCATTTTCTGGGAGCCGATATTCGACTATTCGGTACTGCCATTCTGGTAAAAAATGTGGAACGGGGCAGGCTCTATGTGTTTAGTCGTGATCCCCAGTACACCTGGACAGAAACCCGCCAAAAGCTGGTGCGGTTAGTTGCCGACCAAACAGCAGTCGCGATCGAAAACGATGAACTCACGGTTGAGTTACGCAAGAAAGAGCGGCTCGATCGGGAACTGGAAATCGGCGCAGAAATTCAGTTGCGGCTATTGCCCCGTCAATGCCCTGCCATTCATGGGGTTGAACTGGCGGCTCGTTGTCAAACGGCTAGCCGAGTCGGGGGAGATTATTATGACTTTATTCCTGCCAGTTATGATCAGATCCGCCATAAAAAAGACGGCAGCAGCGAAATGGCACGTTGGAGCGTGGCGATCGGGGATGTCATGGGCAAAGGCGTACCCGCTGGCTTAATTATGACCATGACTCGGGGCATGTTACGAGCAGAAGTATTGAACGCCCACTCCCCTGCCCGAATTTTGCAGCACCTTAATCGCGTCATGTATGCCGATCTGGAAAACTCCAATCGGTTTGTCACCCTGTTTTATTCTGAATACGATCCGCAAACCTGTATCCTGTCCTACAGCAATGCGGCTCATAATCCCCCTTTGCTCTGGCAAGCCGCCACTAAAACCATTAAGCGCTTGGATACATTGGGTATGTTAATTGGGTTAGATGCCGATACCCACTATCAAGATGCCCAGATTCAACTGCATCCCGGCGATATCCTGATCTACTACACTGATGGCTTTACCGATGCCGCTAACCAAAATGGGGAACGGTTTGATGAAGAAAATTTGACCCAGGCCTTTCGGTGGGCATCGCAACACTTTAACCATCCCCAGGCAATTCTCGACTATTTATTTGACCGAGTGCAGACCTTTATTGGGGTTGGCAACCGCAACGCCGATGATATGACCCTAATTGTGATGCAGATTAAGCCTGTATAAGCGGTGTCAATAAGAAAGCGTATAATCTGTGCTAACCTATCAGGTGCTAAAAAGCCCAATCTCTGACTGGCTCAGTCTGGATCAGTGATTGGTACAGCGTTTTAGTTCGGTACAGCCTGGATTCATGACCGCCTAGATTCATTATGGAGGAAACAGTGATGCTCATCAGCGTGATACAGCACGATATAACCACCTGGTTAGTTGGGATGACTCACTGGACAGATACCCTGCAACTGCTCCATTGGCATCTCCCATTTGATTTGTTGAAACTAGGTGACAAAGTTTTAGAAACCGATCCGTTTGGGGATTTTCAACGAGCAATCAACCATTTCTTTAAAACAGGTCAAGCCTGGGCATTTTTTATTGGTTTAGTGGCAGGTTACTTGATCCGAGCCTTTACCAACTTTGGTTAACCCGCAGCAGTGGTGATCTGCCGAATCACGCCTCAGTCAGATGAAAGTTGGCACTGCCAATTCCTCAGGCGTGTCGGTTTTAACTGCTAATTGCCGCTTGGCATGATAAATCTGAATAGTCCATTGCACCCATTCAGAGGTAGGTTTTCCTTTGAATCAAGACCTTCAATCTGTTTCTAGTCATTCAGCATCCACCTGGAGTCAACGGTTTGAATCGGCACTGCATCCCGCGATCGCCCGATTTAATGCCAGTATTGGCTTCGATATTCGCTTGATTGAATATGATCTGACCGGCTCTCAAGCCCATGCCCAAATGCTGGCTCACACGGGCATTATCTCTGCTGCCGAGGGAGAACAGTTGGTACAGGGATTGGAGCAAATTCGGCAGGAATATCGAGCAGGCAAGTTTACTCCCGGCATTGACGCGGAGGATGTCCATTTCGCGGTCGAACGGCGGTTAACCGAGCTAGTAGGCGATGTTGGGAAAAAGCTGCATACCGCTCGATCGCGCAATGACCAGGTTGGGACAGATACGCGCTTATACCTGCGGGATCAAATTCAGCAGATCCGTGTCCAGATCCGCGAATTCCAAGCGGCGCTATTAGCCCTTGCCGAGCACCATGTTGAAACGCTGATTCCGGGATATACCCATTTACAACGGGCACAGCCGTTAAGTCTGGCGCACCATTTGCTGGCGTATGTGGACATGACCCAGCGCGACTGGGAACGATTAGGAGAAATTTATCAACGGGTAAATATTTCTCCCTTAGGCTCGGGAGCTTTAGCAGGCACTACCTTTCCGATCGATCGCCACTATACGGCTCAACTGCTGAACTTTGGCGGCGTGTATAGCAATAGCCTGGATGGTGTTAGCGATCGTGACTTTGCGATCGAATTTCTCTGTGCCGCCAGCCTGATCATGGTGCATCTCAGCCGCTTGTCGGAAGAAGTGATTCTCTGGGCATCGGAAGAATTTGGCTTTGTGACGCTGAAGGATAGCTGTTCCACTGGCTCCAGCATTATGCCGCAAAAAAAGAACCCCGATGTCCCGGAGCTAGTGCGGGGCAAAACTGGGCGAGTCTTTGGGCACTTACAGGGCATGTTAGTGCTGATGAAAGGGCTGCCCTTAGCGTATAACAAAGACCTGCAAGAGGATAAGGAAGCCTTATTTGATGGCGTATTGACCGTACAAGCTTGCCTGGAAGCCATGACCATCTTGCTGCAAGAGGGCTTAGAATTTCGCCCCCGCCGGTTGCAAGCCGCTGTCAACGAGGACTTCTCTAACGCCACCGATGTTGCCGATTATCTCGCTGCCAAAGGGGTGCCCTTCCGCGAAGCGTATAATCTCGTCGGCAAGGTGGTCAAAGCCTCTCTCACCCAAGGGAAGTTATTGAAGGACTTAACATTGGCTGAGTGGCAAGCCTTACATCCGGCGTTTGAAGCGGATATTTATGCCGCGATCGCGCCTCAGCAGGTGGTTGCCGCCCGGAATAGCTATGGTGGCACAGGATTTGAGCAAGTCCGGCAAGCCCTCCAAGCCGCAAAAGCCAGGATGCAGGCATAGGCACAACCAAAAACCAGGTCATGGCGATGATCCGTCAAGGCAATTCAATGACCACCCCTGCAAGTTCAGCCGTTCATTGAGCGGCAAAATGAACGCTATGCTTCAAACTCGTTACAGATAGTCATGGTCGTCGGTTTGCAGCGTTTGATCACCATACTGATGCCTCTGGCACCTTCAGTTTGCAAATCCTGAATGTAGCCAGAAGCGGCATCCTTAGCTTCGATCGCTTTATCAAATGGTCCAAAGTAATAAACACAATACGGTTCGCTCGTCGTCACTTCCAACCACCAATTCGTACCGATCGACTGCACAAACCCAGTCACCACTTCCTTCGCTGCGGTCAGGAGTCCAATACTCATACAAGCGCCCCCATTCGTCCTAGCCTGATATTGGCTTATGCTACGCAATTCTTAACAGAAGTTGCGGTAATCGGGCATACAAATTTCAAAAAGCCAGAACTCATTCCTAGAGAGGATTCAGTGATCCCGGTCGGCTAGCAAGGGCTTTCCTGAGTTGCCAGAAATTTTGTCAGGGCGAAGCATTTGGCTCAAAATCTAGGCAATCCTCGCACAATCGATCGTCTAAATGCTTCACCTCGACTGATCGGCTATTAGTGCGGACTGGGAGCCGAGTAATAACTCAACACCTCTTGCCCCCAACGCACCAGTTTTTCCGAGCCTTCCATCATCAGGAGATAGCGCCCCTGTCGTAAATGATGGCGGTAAATACTGACGGTGGTTCCTTCCCCCAGGAAGCCACTCACGATCCCAACGAATGCTCCGACCAAGCAACCCACGATCGCACCCATACCGATCACACTGGCAAGGAACGTCAGTTCCCCAACAGACAATTCATCAAACAATGCCAGGATGATACTGACACAAATCCCAATCAAACAGCCGACGCTCCCCAAGGTGGTAGCCTTACGGGTGGCAATTTGCATCGGTTGCATTAACCCGACCCGTTCTGGGCTGCTATATCCCTGCCCCACGATCGCTAAGTTTTCTGGGGAAATGCCGTGGTAATGGAGCAGACGATAGGCTTGAAACACCGCCGCTTCATCTGGAAAGACAACAATAGCGAGGCAAGTTGGGCGACGGCCGATCGCGGTTCTTCGCAAAAGTCGTGCGATAGTCACTGGGGTACCACTTAGCGTGAGGAATGGGGGAAGCTTGTCTGCATTCTAACCTCAGTTGATAGCTGGCAGAATCCGCTAAACCCAGCAATTTAATGAATTCTTCGGGAGTTCGCTCAACTCACCCGGAATGTTCCCAGAGAACAGGTGTAGGGTAGAGAGTGTAACCATGTTTTAGGTAAGTATTGGTTCTATGCCTCCTCGTTGGCCTCGTAAACCTGATCGTGCGGACCCTGATTTTCGTCGGTTAGACGATCGCATGACGTTTGCTACCCATGTGGCATTATTTGCCGCCGTCAATTCCGGTCTCTGGTTCTTTCGGGAATTAGGGGATGTGCAGCAAGGCATTCCCGGTGGGCTAACCTGGACTCCCTGGATCACCGGGATTTGGGCAACGATATTGTTGCTGCATGGTATTGCTATCTTCGCGGTGATTAAATATCAAAACCCGACGGCAACCCCCTCCCCGGCTGGCACTGGGTTTCGACCCAAAGATCATTTAGCCAAACCACCCAAACGCTAGTTCAGGTTACTTGCTACCCGAATCATGACTCGAAGTGCGGAAATTCTTTGTGTGGGGACAGAGTTACTGTTAGGAGATATCCTCAACAGCAATGCTCAATTTTTAGCGCAGGAACTGGCTCGACTAGGCATTGCCCATTATTACCAAACCGTCGTCGGCGATAATCCCGATCGCATCAAGCAAGCGGTGGCGATCGCCAGCGATCGTGCCGAACTGCTGATCTTCACAGGTGGACTAGGGCCAACCCCTGATGATTTAACTCACGCCACCCTGGCAGACTGCTTCGGCGTTCCATTGGTCGAACATCCCGCAATTTTGGCAGACATCGCCCATAAATTTACCCAACGGGGGCGAGTCATGACTCCTAACAATCGCAAACAAGCGCTGCTCCCGGAAGGCGCGGCTGTCCTAACGAACACGGCGGGCAGTGCTCCTGGTATCATCTGGCAACCCCGTCCTCAAATTACTATCCTCACCTTTCCGGGTGTCCCGGCGGAAATGCGGCAGATGTGGCGAGAGGTGGCTGTCCCCTACCTGCAATCTGAAGGCTGGGTGCAGAAGACCCTCTATAGTCGCACCTTGAAGTTTTGGGGCATTTCGGAATCTGGGTTAGCGGAGAAAGTGGGGGATTGGTTTGAGTCCCAAAATCCCACGGTGGCTCCCTATGCCAATCATGGGGAGGTGAAACTTCGGATTGCGGCTCTGGCAGATTCGGAAGTGGTTGCCAGACAGATGATCGACCCGATCGCCAAAGAACTTCAGCGCATTGGTGGTCTGGATTGTTACGGCAGTGATGACGATACTTTAGCGATCGTCGTTGGGCATCTGCTCCAAACCACAGGGGCAACTCTGGCAGTAGCAGAATCCTGTACGGGCGGCGGTTTAGGAGCCATGCTGACAGCCGTTCCTGGGAGTTCCCAATATTTTTGGGGTGGAATTATCTCCTATGACAACTCTGTAAAGGAGCGGTTATTAGGGGTTAATCCAGTTAACTTAGCGCAGGAGGGAGCCGTTAGTCCTATAGTGGCGCAGCAAATGGCAACCGGAGTCCGCGATCGCTTAGGGACAGATTGGGGACTCAGTATTACGGGAATTGCCGGACCCGATGGCGGCACAGAGGCAAAACCCGTTGGGTTAGTCTATATCGGTTTGGCAGACAAAAACGGGGTACAAAGCTTTGAACATCAGTTTGGTGCCACCCGTGGACGGGATTGGATTCGTCACCTCAGTGCCTGTACCGCTTTAGATCATCTACGGCGGCAGTTGTTAACTAATGCTGACGAAATCATGCCCGCAACCATCCGTTAAACAATCGGTTGACGCGATCGCAAAATCCGTCGATTCCTGTCTCCCCACGGACTAATACGTTAGACTGAATTTATCCAGTTAGATGAAACTTTTCAGTTTTCTTTCCTTCCTGGGGCTGTGACTCCAACTGCTAAATTGGGTACAATTTCTGTAAGTCATCAAGCTCTAGTTTAGAGATCGCGTACTTATAACAGTCAGTACGCTGTTGGCAGCTAGGCTATTACTTAAGGAGCTTCTGTTCAATGGACTACCTGGAAAAGGTGCTGGAGAAACTCAAGGACTTAGCACGCAAGTTGATTGAGGCGCTGTTAGGTCCAGAGCCGCAGCCAGAGGCAGAGCCAATTCCCATTCCAGTTAACGATCGTCAGCGCCGTTCGTAGTTCTTCTGGGGAAGTGGTTTGAGCCATCTACAAGATTCCTCACTTCGCCCACCTTCGCTGATGCGGGTTTTGGTATTGCATGGACCGAATTTGAATCTCTTGGGTAAACGTGAGCCCGGGATCTATGGGTCTGTGACGTTGGACGATATCAATCGTCTGCTCGAACAAGAAGCCAAAACGCTACAAGTCAGCCTTTCAGCCTTCCAGTCTAACCACGAAGGGGAGCTGGTAGACGCGATTCATGCTGCCTCAGGTCAGTATGAAGGGTTAGTGATTAACGCGGGAGCCTATACCCATACCAGCGTAGCGATTCGAGATGCGATCGCGGGAGTCAAGCTGCCTACCGTCGAAGTCCACCTGAGTAATATTTATCGCCGCGAAGAGTTCCGGCATCATTCCTATATTGCGCCGATCGCGATCGGGCAAATTAGCGGATTTGGTGCGGATAGTTATCGCTTAGGGCTACACGCCTTAGTCAATTATCTCAAACAAGCGGCTGCAACCGATTAAGCCAAATTATTTCTACATTCAGCCGCTCACCGTCCAGCTAAAAGTAGTTTGGATAGCAGCAAAATATGATTCAATCAGGTGAAATTACCTGAATATGGCTGGGCTGCCATATCAACCATCCTGAATGCAAGACGCTGTCTATTTAGCGGTTAATGGCACTTTAATGCGGGGACTTGCCCTCAACGGCAATATGCAGCAGGTTGGGGCAACCTTTGTGCGGGAAGCCTGGACAGAACCCACCTATCGCTTATGGTCGATCGCCGATCGTCACCCCGCCATGCTCCGGGTTACTTCGGGGGGGGCAGCGATCGCTGTGGAAGTTTGGGCAGTTCCCGCCGCCGGAATCGCCACTTTGCTGCAACTGGAACCCCCAGGACTGTGTATAGGTAAAGTGCGACTCGCGGATGGAGAAGAAGTTCTAGGGGTTCTGGGCGAAGCCATCCTGTGTGCAGGACAACGGGAGATTACCACCTGGGGAGGGTGGCGAGCTTATGTAGAGGGTAAGGGAGATGGGGAGATGGGGGAGGTAGGGAAGGCTTGAAAGGGCGTTTGAATCCGAAGGAATGAGTGATGTCAGAATCCAACTTAGATGCAGAAAACTATGTCCAGCAAGTGGCGCAAATGATCGGGTTGCCGCTACCGCCGGAACATTTGCCAGGTGTGATCGCCAACTTCGATCGCATTGCTGCCGTGGCTCAACAAGTCATGGAGTTTCCGTTGCCCGAAGAGACTGAAATTGCGCCTGTGTTTGAACCGTAATTGTGATTGAGTTCTCCTAAGCTATGAATCAAGCCTATCCCGATGTGACTAGCATTGCTGAGAGTGTTCGGAATCGCGAAGTGTCCACGAAATCTGTGGTAGCCGCCGCTCTTGCCCGGATTGCGGATCAGAACCAGCAGCTAAATTGCTTTACCAGTGTGCTAGCCGATCAGGCAATGGCAGAGGCAGAGGCGGTTGATCAGGCGATCGCGGCAGGCAAGGATCCGGGTGTTTTAGCGGGAGTGCCGTTTGGGGTCAAAGATTTGTTTGATGTTGCCGGAATCACCACCTTAGCCGGTTCTAAAATTAACGCCGATCGTCCTCCCGCCACCCAGGATGCCACCTTAGTCACCCGGCTGAAACAGGCAGGCGCGATTCTGGTCGGGGCACAAGTGATGGACGAGTATGCCTATGGGTTTGTCACGGAGAACAGTCACTATGGCGTGAGTCGCAATCCCCATGATTTAAACCGGATTACTGGTGGTTCCTCCGGTGGCTCGGCAACAGCGGTCGCGGCAGGATTAGTGCCCCTATCGTTAGGCTCAGATACCAATGGCTCTATCCGCGTACCGGCTGCCCTATGTGGCATTTTTGGGCTGAAACCCACCTATGGGCGACTATCACGGGCGGGTACATATCCCTTTGTGGGCAGTCTAGATCATTTGGGACCCTTTACCCGATCGGTACGAGATCTCGCATTAGTATTTGATGCCCTCCAGGGCTATGATCCGGCTGATCCGGTGTGTACCCAACGTCCACCAGAGGCTTGCCTACCTCAATTAACTAAGGGCATTGAGGGACTGCGAATTGCGGTAGCTGATGATTATTTTCGGCAAGGGGCAGAACCGGAGGTATTAGCGGCGGTAGAGACGATCGCGACGGCTCTGAAGACAACTCAAACCGTGACCATTCCAGAGGCGGCTCGGGCACGATCGGCGGCATTTATTATCACTGCCTCAGAAGGAAGTAATTTGCACCTGGATGATTTACGGCAGCGTCCCCAGGATTTTGATCCTGCCACCCGCGATCGCTTCCTGGCAGGAGCCTTGATTCCAGCCACCTGGTACTTACAAGCTCAACGGTTTCGTTCCTGGTATCGCGATCGTGTCCGCGAGTTATTTCAGCACGTGGATATTATTCTGGCTCCAGCCGCTCCCTGTCCCGCCCCCTTGATCGGACAACAGACTTTGGTTCTGGATGGCAAGGAAGTTCTGCTCCGTCCCAATATTGGGCTGTATACTCAGCCTTTATCATTCATCGGCTTACCGATCGTTGCCATACCTGTCCAGCGTCCGGGACAGTTACCGATCGGCGTTCAAATTATTGCCGCGCCTTATCACGAAGCCCTCGTTCTGCGAGTGGCGGCTTACCTGGAAACCCAGGGCATTGTGGCGGCTCCCGTCCCAACCCTCGCCTCAGCCAATTAATTCGATCAGTTAGACCAGCGTGATCACCGTAACTTCTGGGGGACAAAATAAGCGTCCAGGTAAATAGGTTCCCAAACCCCGGTTGATATAAAGCTGATTGTCACCCAGTTGATGTAAGCCCTGTGCCCATTCCCAGTGACGCATGGTGCGAGCGCAGGATTTTAGTCCTGGGAGGCGACGTTTCCACTGTTTCGGTAATCGATTATAGAGCCGAGGAATATAGGGGGCGACATTTCCCAGTCCTGGTAGGATCACCTGTCCCCCGTGGGTATGCCCAGACAGTTGTAAGTCTACCCGCCACGATCGCAGTAATTCGGCACTATCGGGATTATGGGATAGCACCAGACGCGGCTGCATCGGGTCAAGCTGAGTCATGAGGGGTTCTGGTTTGAACTCATACGACCAGAAATCGGCAAAGCCAACCATCGGCAAATCCGCCCCCAATGGATAGGCGATCTGGTTCCATAGCACTTCAATGCCAGAGTTAGTTAATGCCTGGGTAACTTCGGGACGCGATCGCCGCCGCAGATTATCGTGATTGCCCAACACGGCATAGACCCCATGACGACTTTGCAGTTTGCTTAGCCAAGGCGCTAACTCATGAATTGGACTGGGGTCATCAGTAATAAAGTCGCCTGTTAAGACCACTAAATCGGGATCAGCGGCATTACTGGCGGCGATCGCTTGCGATAACAGGTTTTCAGATAGCCGAACCCCATCAAAGTGAAAATCAGACATTTGCACCAGACGCAATCCTTTTAGCCGGGACGGCAATCCTGCGATCGTCACCGTTAGTTCTTCGATCGCCAGCCGTCCGGTCAATACTCTGTGCATTAGCCTGCTCCACCAAATCAGCGACTCTAGCCTAACAAAGCGCACCTCCTGTCTCCAGTGTTGCTTAACACGGATGTGCCAGTTCCGGACTAGCGCCGATCGCGGTCAACAACCATTTACCATCTGCGATCGTGGTTTAGGATGGATCAGAAGTTCATCAAGTGGCGGATTAAGGACAGGGACATGCAGAAGCTAACCAACCGGGGGCAACGAACCAAGATCATTACCCTTGTATTCTGCTTTTTAGTTGTCCCAGTGCTGTTGTTGTTCCTAGCCCTGATCCAACCAGCCGCCGCCGCCACACCCAAGCACTACACGGAGCTAACGTTTCCGCCGTTACCAGAAATTACCATTCCTGACTATACGCGCTTTCAACTGGCCAATGGCATGGTCGTTTATCTGATGGAAGACCATGAGTTCCCCTTAGTCGGTGGAACTGCCTTAATTCGGACGGGCGATCGCTTCGAGCCTGCCGAAAGAGTGGGGTTAGCGGAACTAACGGGTACGGTGATGCGGAGTGGGGGTACGGAAACCTATCCAGCGGCTCAACTGAACCAACTCCTAGAGCAAAAAGCCGCTTCGGTGGAAACTGGCATTTCGGAAGCCGCAGGTTCGGCAGGGTTTAGTGCCCTGAGTGAAGATTTGGAATCTGTATTTGGCTTATTTGCAGAAGTCTTACAGAAACCTGCCTTTGCGGCAGATCAGTTAGCGGTCGCCAAAACTCAGGTACGCGGTGGAATTGCCCGCCGGAATGATGATCCAAATAGTATTACTTCCCGTGAGTTCACGAAGTTGATTTATGGCGCGGATAGCCCCTACGCTCGGATCACTGAGTATGCCACGATCGACCCGATCGCCCGTGAGGATTTAATCAACTTTTATCGCCAATATTATTCTCCCGATCGGATGATTCTGGGAATTGTGGGTGACTTTAATCCGCAAACGATGCGGCGACTCATTGAGCAAAAATTTGGCAATTGGCAACCCGATAAACCATCGGCTAACCTGACAATTCCTACCGCTACTCAGGTGAATCAGGGCGGGATCTTTTTAGTGGATCAACCGCAATTAACCCAAAGCAATATCCGCATGGGGCACTTGGGCGGACTGTTAAATAGTCCCGACTATCCGGCGTTGACCGTGATGAATGAAGTGCTAAATGGGTTCGGCGGACGCTTATTTAACGAAGTGCGATCGCGGCAAGGGTTAGCCTATTCGGTCTATGGGCTTTGGAGTCCTCGATATGATTATCCGGGACTATTTGTAGCGGGAGGACAAACGCGATCGGAAGCCACCGTTCCCTTCATTAAAAGTGTGATGTTGGAGTTAGCTAAAATTCGTACCGCCCCTGTCAGCGACACGGAGTTGAAAGTGGCTAAAGATTCAGTGCTTAACTCCTTTATCTTTAATTTTCAGGAGCCTTCACAAACACTATCGAGACTATTAACCTACGAATACTACGGCTATCCCAAAGATTTTCTCTTCCAGTATCAGCAAGGGGTAGAAGCGACGACGATCGCGGATGTCCAACGAGTCGCCAACAAATACTTGAAACCCGAAAATATTGTGACGCTGGTTGTGGGTAATGCCAAGGCCATTCAACCCCCGTTAAGTAGCATTAGTCCAAATGGCAAAGTTACCGCGATCGATGTGACAATTCCTGCCCCGCAGCAGAGTTAAGCAGCAAATCTTTGGGTTAACAGCCCCCTAGCCCCCAATTCTGGGGGAACTGGATCTCTCTTTAGCCTAGCCGCCAATCTGGGACATGGTTCTGGAGTAGCTGCCGCTTGTACCAGAAATTCGATCTTTGTAGTTAATCTCTGGTTTTAGCATCAGTAACTCTCGCACTTGTAGCCGCAATTCGGGTAAGGAAACCCCTGCTCGTAATTGAGTTTTCAGATCAATTTGTCCAGTTTCATTTAACAAACAGGGACGTAACCAACCATCGGCAGACAACCGCATTCGATTACAGCGATCGCAGAAACACTCCGACATTTGGCTAATGAATCCTAATGTGCCTTTGGCACCAGGAATCTGAAACACATCGGCAGGTCCATTACCGCGAACTTGTGACTCGGTTAACCCCCATTTGGCGCGAATTTGTTGCCGTAGATCTTCCGAATCAATCCAGCCTTTGGTATGGAACAGATCATCATTGCCGATCGGCATGAATTCAATAAATCGCACATGCCATTCGCGATCGATGCTTAATGCCGCTAGATCTAACACTTCTTGATCGTTCACGCCGGGAATTACCACCACATTCAGCTTTAACGGATTAAACCCGACTCGATAAGCCGCTTGAATCCCCTGCCAAACTTGCTGCCAGCGCGATCGTCCCCGTTGCCCAATGATTTGATCAAATACTTCAGGTTTGAGGGAATCCAGACTGATATTGATTCGGCGCAATCCGGCATCATACAAGTCCTGTGCCAGGTCTGCCAGCAGAAAGGCATTGGTCGTCATCGCCAGATCTTGCGTTTCGGGGAAATTGGCGATCGATCGTACGATCTCCACCACATCAGGACGAATCAACGGTTCGCCACCCGTCAGCCGAAAGCGAGTAAAGCCAACCGGAATCAAGACTTCTTGCAATAACGTCAATAATTCCGCCTGCGTCAACAAATCCTGCTGCAACACATAGTCAATGTCCGCCCCTTCCGGCATACAGTACTGACAGCGGAAATTGCAGCGATCGATAAGGCTAATCCGAAGATAATCTACCTGGTTCATGCCCTCATTGTGACTGATCTGCTGATGTGGCTTCCATAACGCCGGATAATTTTCCTAAGGATCATGAACTAAATAACCTGAGCAACTGCAACCTTTTACCTGTACGGGCGCGGCATTCGGCAGAGATTTCTGGAACAATGGCAAGGGCTTTTTACCGTAGCCTGCTTCCCGCAGGGTATGCCACGCCCCTACGCAAGGAATTACAGCTTATTAAATTTGCGATCCTAAGTAATCCCCTTGCTAACCGATCGCTTCGATCGTGCCTTCCGCTTCATGCACCAGTGCCCGTAACTGATCCAATGTTTGAGGTGAGACTTGCTGCCAGAGTCCCCGTTGGCTGGCTTCTAGCAAGCGTTCTGCCATATCCCGCAATGCCCAGGGATTTTTTTGCTGCACAAACTCCTGCACTACTGGATCAAACAAATAAGCCTCGGCAATGCCTTGATACATGTGATCCTCCACGCAATGGGTGGTGGCATCGTAGGCAAACAGGTAATCGATCGTCGCTGCCATTTCAAACGCCCCTTTATAGCCATGTCGCATCACACCAGCGATCCACTTGGGATTGACGACACGGGAACGATACACCCGCGCAATTTCTTCCCGCAATTGCCGAACTTTTGGTTGCTCCGGTCGGGAATGATCACCAAAGTAAATTACCGGATTTTGCCCCTGGGTCGATCGCACCGCTGCCGTTAACCCACCCTGAAACTGATAGTAATCATCCGAGTCGAGCAAATCATGTTCTCGGTTGTCCTGGTTATGTAACACCACCTGCATTTGTTGTAGCCGTTGGGCGAAGGCTTCTGGAGCCGAGTGTCCCTGTCCCTGTCCGGTGTACGCGTAACTACTCCAGTTAATGTAGGCTTGTGCCAGATCGCGATCGTCCGTCCAATTCTGAGCTTCAATCAACCCTTGCAGTCCCGCCCCATACGCCCCTGGTTTCGAGCCGAAAATTCGATAGCGCGATCGCACTTCTGCCTGTTCTAGCGATAATCCTTGACTCTGCCAAGCTTGGGTTTCTTGTCGCACCCTCACCGCTAAGGGATTCTGCTCAGGAGGTTCATCTAATGCCGCCACGGCGGCTACGGCTTGATCAAATAAATCAATCAAGTTGGCAAAGGCATCCCGAAAAAAGCCAGAAATCCGGAGGGTGACATCCACCCGAGGACGACCTAAAACCGATAGCGGCAAAATCTCGAAATCAATCACTCGCCGCGCCATCCCTTCCCAAACGGGTTTCACCCCCAGCAAGGCCAGGGCTTCCGCCAAATCATCGCCCCCCGTCCGCATCGTAGACGTGCCCCAAATGGATAATCCCAATGTTTTAGGATATTCCCCCTGTTCCTGGGTATAGCGTTCGATCACGGCTTCGGCGGCTTTCCGACCAATTTCCCAAGCGGTTTCGGTGGGAATTGCCCGAATATCGACGGAATAAAAATTGCGTCCAGTCGGCAACACATCCGGACGACCGCGCGTGGGTGCTCCGGCGGCTCCGGCAGGAACATACTGTCCATCTAAGCCGCGTAGCAGGTGAGTGATTTCCTCTGAGGTTTGTTTTAGAGCGGGGAGAAGGTGGGTGTGAATCCAGGTAAGTTCGGAGGTGGTATGGGGGAGGTGGGGGAGATCAGGAGCTGTCTCTTATACACATCT
>NZ_JBLZFZ010000082.1:0-26684 GCF_050753385.1 Pantanalinema rosaneae CENA516 | reverse complement strand
TCGAATATTGCACTTTGATTCTCTATTGACTCCGTCCGCCTCAGGGACTATGTTAGCTGGCGTTTCTAAAACTGGTCAAGCAGCAGATCATATTCTGCATGAGAACCAACCCAGAACCAGATCACCGTGTCATCTTCTAATTGACCAACAGCACGATAGTCTTTGTTGATGCGTGCAGAATAAATAGGCAACTTTGGATGAACTTTCTTGAATCGCAGACTTGGGTAGCTTGGGTCTTGTTTGAATTGCCGATACGCTTTGCGAGTCTGCTCTTGAATTAATTCTGGAAGATCCGCAAATAGTTCTCGGAACCGAGCCGTGGTGCGAGACTTCACAATGTTTCTGGGTCTAATTCTTGAGTTTTACCTGCCCGATGTTCTGCCATTGCTTCGGCTGCCAACTGAGCCAGTAAGTTGGGGGAGCGGGCAAAGGATTCGTCCCACCGTTGCTCTTCTTCGATTTCTTCCAAAATTAAGGTTGCGATCGCATCCTGCTTGTCGGTCGGCAAAGTCTTCAGTCGGGCGATCGCTGCTTCGAGTAATTCAGTCACAGCTATAAACTCCCAAGAGCGCAACATTACTCCATTATCACTTAACCCAGCAAGAGGCAGTTAAAGGGTAGAACCAATGCTTGCTGCAAGAGCTAACAGCTAGCCGTCTGAGCAAGTCTAACTAACATCTACATACGGCTTGCCATCTGCCCCATACTTTTCCCATCATCTCCTTGTACTTTCGCACCAAGCGCCGATGCAATTTGATGCATTTTGACGAGAATTTCTTCGTCAGGATTCTTGACAGTTACTCGATCTTCAAAATGATTGAACCATACCATATTTCCATTAACTTCATGACCAGAATAAGCTGTCCACACAGCAATACTAGAATCATCTATGCGTAGCGTTGAGCCATCAGATATAGGTGCTTCAGCATAACCATCTGTCCGCATTTCTGGGTCACTCAAAACATACTGGAGCCATTCATTGAGTGAAATGGTCAAACTATCATCTGCGAACCAATTATTCTTATGTGTGATGTGTACTTCGTAACCCAATGGAACCTCGAAAATGACAGCTAACGTCCGCGCTCACCGGATGCAGATAATCTTTACAACAAACCGAAGATTTTAATGTTCCGGTGCAACGCGATCGTTAGACATTCGGCTCTTTACAAAACGTTCAACCATTAACTTAAATGAAATTGTCTATTCCAATAGCCAGCCGTGAAGTCTTGCCCCATTACGACAGAACCGTAATCATCGTAGCTATCGCTCAAAACTACATCAATGAACTCTGACAAATCTTGACACGTCAGCTGAAGGAGTAGAAAAATTAAAAATGTTCTGAATCTTCGCTCGAACCCAAATCGCACCACACGACACCGCGATCGCTTCTAGCTTGCAACAATTTCAATTAAGAAAATGCCTGTTTGCTTTCTGTTTTTGTGTTTTCTATAAACAAATAGGCATTTGGCTAACTCATTTTGCCTATTTGCTAACTCATTTTAAGGTTTTGAGTAAGTCAACAGGCGATCGACTGTCTCATTTTGGTGTTTTCCGCAAGCAAATTGACCATTTGCTTTCTCAAACTGGAGTTTGCTTTCTCATTTCAGTATTTTCCGCAAACAAACAGGTCATTGGCTAACTAATTTCAGTCAATTGGGGAGACATCGCCGCGATCGTTCAAAGAACCTTGCATCACACCTTCAAATTTCCCGAAGAAGATAACGTTCCGCCTCACCCGCTGCAGACAACCTCTCGAACTCAACGAAAAGACTCCAAACGGTCAGGTGCAGGCGGATTATTAGACTTCGCCAACTATAACTCTTCAAAGAAGTTATCGTTAGGACTACGTTGATCGGCAATTTGATTAACGTTGCTTTGAAACCCATGAGATGGTGTAACAGATACAACAAGCAAGAACTGAGGTGAGCCTATTTCCTGGTTATATCCCTTTGCAATGTCAAGAGCTTCTTGTTGAAAATCTAGATCTAAACCACGAAAATATCTAGTCAAGATTTGATGCGATAAAGGATGTGAAAATCTGTAGAGCTTTGTATTTTTCAAACCAGAACTGATTGCTATATTCATAGGCAAAGTAACAGCGTGTAGTGACCCACTTGACTTGATACCGCGCAGTTTCTGCAACTTATAATCATCATCGCCGTGAATACTTTCATAGTCATACAGCAGTAACTGAGCATGTGGTGCATTTTTATAAATTCTTGTTAACTGTTCGTCCTTAATAGCACTGAAACTACGGCTTTTTTCTGTCCGTTTTTTTGCTTCTAGAAAAGCTACGCCTTCTACAGCGTGATCAGAATACTGGATTTTTACAACTAGAGCAATGTCGCCAAATTTCTCCTCGGCTGACAACTTTTTCCTCAATTTATATGCGTTTGAGTCTACTTGTATTGTTTTCTTCGCTATCTTTAATTCGATATTTTTAAATCGCCGACGATATTCAAGCAACAAGTCTTGAGTGATGTAGTCTTCATCCCAATTATACAAATTATCACCCACAATTCTTTGGATGACTGAATTGATTGCACCTTCTAAATCATCCCGAAAGCGATCGTAATCTACCGTCTTTACATCCATTTCCGTTTACTGTGAACTGCTGGAACCGGAGTTCATCATAACTCTGAACCCCACTGAGTAATCTTAAAAACACTCTCCACGCCCGTAACCGAGAAGTCTAACAATGAATAGACTGAAAATTTCCGCCTAAGATCCCAATTCGGGGTGGATAGGCAGAATGATTCGGCATAATATCAAAAATTCACTGTTTCGGTAATTTTTTTTTGCATCAGGCGTTGCTTAAGGTGAATAGACCGATCGTTGTTGCACTATAAATAACAACCTAATCAGCTATCTACACAAACGGGGGGTAAGGGATGTTGGTAGACCTGGGATGGTAGTTGCTCTACGACTAAATTAAAAAAGTGTTGAATTGGCGGAATTTGTAAGCGATCGCGCGTCGTCACCATCACCACCTGCCGAGTTAAAGGTGGATCAAACAAAGGACTGGTTGATGTGATGGCATCATTGACGATCGGACGCACTGCCAACGTTGGATCAGGATAGGCTTCAACTAAAGCGGCTTCCGGTAATAGGGCAATTAATTCTCCTTGCCGCACTACCCCTCGGAAAGCATCCGGCGTATTCAGTTCCAGCGCGGCTCGGAGAGGCACACCCTGACGTTCAAATCGTTCCTGCACAATTCGCTGCATCCCATACCCATCTTTAAATACCACTTGCGGATATTTCACCAATTCACTCCAGGGCACAGCGTCATACACGGCGAGAGGATGTTTGGCAGCGACTAACAGCTTAATCGGTTCATCGTATAACACCTGCACCACCATATCGGGACTGGTCGTGAGAAAGCGATTATTCATAACGATCGCCACATCGACTAAGCCATCCTTCAGCACTTTCAGCGAGCGATCGCTGCCCAATGCCGTCACCCGCAATTGCACATCCGGATAATCGCGACAAAACTGTTGCAAAATCGGGGGCAAATGGTAAGCACAGATCGAGTGAATCGCGGCAACACAGAGTTCTGGCTGTTTGCCTGCCATTAAATCACTCAGTTCTTGAGTCGCGGTTTGCCACTCATGGCAGATTTTTTTAGCTCGGGGAAATAATCGCTCACCGGCTACCGTCAGTTTGGCTTGCGTCGATCGATGAAATAAAGATACCCCCAGGTCAGTTTCCAATCCCTGGATCTGCCGACTGATTGCTGACTGGGTCACTCCACATTTGTGTGCCGCTTTCTGAAAACTACCTGTTTCCGCCACAGCCAAAAACGCTTGTAGCTGTTCTAACCGCATGTAACCAAACTGTTATGAGGATCACAAACCAAACCTGAAGTGACCTTACATGGATTGCGATCGCCAGTTCGGTAGGAGTTGATACAGCCAAGGTTGTCAAATTATTTAGTTGAGTAAATTTCTTGATTAAAAATGCGCCCCGCATTAGAGGCAGGGCACAGCCACCAAACCTTTCACCAGGAGTAACCTCGATCGCCTAAACAATTTCTCTCATCATGATTGATCGAAATTTTGACAATTCGCGCGGTCTGGTTCATAGTTAGACGGACTTCTCAATGTCCTAGTTCCCTGCTTTATATAAGTAAACATTTGTTGGTTTAAGTTTACAATTAGGGGTAGATCCGAACTAGAACAACTGAATGGTTGCTCAAAAAAGACCAGGCTCTAGTAAACTGCTGATGGTAGTTTCAGCCTTCTTTGAGCTAAACAACCCAAATTTAAGCTGTGTGAGCATATTTCACAAAACTTTATTTGGGGGCAAGACGTATCGTATACTACGCGATGGTGGTTGAAAGGAGTAGACGTCAATGTCGGAGGCAGTAAAGCCCCTGACGGTGCCAAGGGAATTGATGGGCCCACCCGGTGACTTCAATCCCACGTTGATCATGTTTCTGTCAGCCGTGGCGATAGCAACCCTATCGACCATTGGCTACTTTCACTGGCATTGGTATAACTGGTGCTGCTTCAGCCTCAATGTGCTGGCATTGCACATGGTCGGAACTGTGATCCACGATGCCTGTCACAACGTCGCGCACCGGAATCGAATTGTAAATGCCATGTTGGGGCATGGCAGCGCTTTAATGCTCTGTTTTTCCTTCCCTGTATTTACGCGGGTTCACATGCAGCATCATGCCCATGTGAATGACCCAGACAATGATCCCGATCATGTGGTGTCCACAATGGGGCCGCTCTGGTTCATTAACGCCCGGTTTCTCTACCACGAAGTCTACTTCTTTAAGCGTCGGCTCTGGCGCAAATTTGAATTAGGGGAATGGATTATTGCCCGATCGCTGCTAGCCGTTGTGCTGGTGTGCGCCTACCACTTTGGGTTCATCGGGTATATCTACAACTTCTGGTTTGTGCCGCTGGCACTGGTCGGCTTGGCATTGGGATTATTTTTTGATTACCTGCCACATCGACCCTTTCAGGAGCGAAATCGCTGGAAAAACGCCCGAGTGTATCCCAGTAATATTCTCAACTGGCTAATCATGGGGCAGAATTACCATCTGATCCATCATCTATGGCCCTCAATTCCCTGGTATAACTATCGCCCGGTCTATCACGCCATGAAGCCATTGCTGGATCAAAAAGGGTCGCCGCAATGCCTGGGCATCCTCCAGTCCGAACAGGATTTCTTGGGCGTTATCTACGATATCTTTATCGGCTTTCGCTTCCATAAACGGCGATCGACCGCAGAAGAGCCGACTGAGCCTGAGAAAGGGTTGCCAGACCTGCCGGAAATTCCAGAATTGTCAGAATTTCTGACTCCTAATCTGGATGTTTTAGCAGAACTGCCATCTGAAGAATTAGTTTCGGGTTCAGCAAAAAAATAACTCAGTGAGATTTTCTAGAGCATTGCTGAATCGCCAGATCTGCCCACCCTGCGGGAAGCAAGCTACACCCTAGCTCTCTCCCGTGGGAGCTACGGTGTACACAAATCTCCTCAACGACCTCAAGATCCTGCATTTTGCCCCCCTAGCCCCCCAATTCTGGGGGGAACTCAGGATTCAAAGTCCCCCAGAATTGGGGGATTTAGGGGGCGCAGAGAACTCAAACGAAGTCCGGCTCGACTTGTGTGTACACCGTAGCCCGTGGGAGAGGGAACAAAGAGTCTAGCTCCCTTCTCCTCAGGGAGAAGGGTTGGGGATGAGGGCAATTCATACTTGCATTCAGCAACGCCTTTGCTGGGCTTTAGTAGAGCTGTGATTATACGGCTCTACTATTTTTTTATGCCATCTCCTGACAATGAGCTGGTTTGTTTGCCCTCCAGCGACAAAACCTACTCGGAAAACCCAGTCAGCAGGTACACTGATGAAATTGGATAAACCCTGGCAGAGTTATGGCGACGTTTTTATTAGAAGTGGGGACGGAGGAATTGCCCGCCAATTTTGTGGATGAAGCGCTGACCCAGTGGCGATCGCGGATTCCCCAAAGTTTGACCGAGCATTACCTGACTCCCGAAGAAATTGAATTTTACGGCACTCCCCGTCGCCTGGCTGTGCTGATTTGGGGGCTGCCCGATCGCCAACCGGATCAGGAAGAAGAGGTGAAAGGACCACCTGCCCAAGCGGCATTTAAGGATGGTCAGCCGACGAAAGCCGCGGCCGGTTTTGCCCAAAAGCAAGGGGTAGACATATCCGCGTTAGAAATTCGCCCCACTGAGAAGGGAGAATTTGTCTTCGTTCGGAAAACGATCGTTGGACAACCCACCACCGAAATCCTGAAAACCCTGATTCCCCAGTGGATCACCGGACTGGAAGGCAAACGCTTCATGCGCTGGGCAGAAGGGGATCTGCGGTTTCCCCGCCCGATTCGCTGGCTTGTGACCCTGCTGGATAGTGAGGTGTTACCACTAGAACTGGTGAATGCCTCCCAAAGTTGCCGCAGCGATCGCTATTCCCAAGGACATCGGGTATTACATCCCCAACCGATCACAATTCCCCATGCCGAGGAATATGTCAAAACGTTAGATGCGGCGTTTGTGCAGGTGAATGTAGACAAGCGGCAAGCCTTAATTGAACAACAGGTCAAAACTGCTGCGAGTGAGTTGGGAGGGGTAGCCGTTATCAATCCCGATCTACTGCGGGAAGTCACCAACCTGGTGGAGTATCCGACGGCGGTCGTGGGTAAGTTCGACGCTGAATTTCTGGAGCTACCATCGGAAGTGATCGTGACGGAAATGGAAAGCCATCAGCGCTACTTCCCGGTGTTGCAGCAAGCCAACTCGGATCAATTATTGCCGCACTTCATCACGGCATCGAATGGTGATCCAGCCAAATCTGACATTATTGCCGCCGGAAATGAACGGGTGATTCGAGCCAGACTCTCGGATGGCAAATTCTTTTTCGATGCCGATCGCGCCACTCCGTTAGAAAGTTTTCTCCCCAAACTGGAAACCGTCACCTTTCAGGAAAGTTTGGGTTCGGTGCGAGCCAAGGTCGATCGGATTGTCCAGATTGCGACGCAAATCGCCACCCAACTCCAGATCAAAAAACCTCAGGACATCCAACGAGCCGCCCTGTTATGTAAAGCCGATCTCGTCACCCAAATGGTCGGTGAGTTCCCGGAACTTCAGGGCGTGATGGGACAGAAATATGCCCTCACCAGTGGCGAATCTGCTGCTGTTGCCAATGCGATTTTTGAACATTACTTACCGCGTGGCGCTGGTGATCGCTTACCGGAAACGCTGCCCGGTCAAGTCGTAGGACTGGCCGATCGCCTGGATACCCTGGTCAGCATTTTTGGCTTAGGCATGATTCCTTCGGGTTCTTCCGATCCGTTTGCTTTGCGTCGGGCGGCAACCGCGATCGTCAATATTCTCTGGTCAGCCGATCTATCGCTGAACTTAGAAGCCATCTTGCAGCAAGTAACGAGTGATTTTGCTCAAGCCTTTGCTCAGGTCATGAAATCCAGTTTGGCAGAACTACAACAGCAATTGCGCGAGTTCTTCCTACAACGGATTCGCACCTTATTACAAGACGATCGCCAGATTGACTATGACCTGGTTAACGCTGTTTTAGGTGAGAACGACCCAGAGTATACCGAACGCGCCTTAGTCAATCCGATCGATGTCCGCGATCGAGCGTTGTTCCTGCAAGCGATTCGGGATGATGGCAGATTGGCAACCATTTATGAGACAGTCAACCGAGCTTCTCGCTTAGCCGCTCAGGGCGATTTAGATACCGAACAACTTGATCCAACGAAGGTCGTCAAACCCAAACTGTTCCAAAAATCTTCTGAGCAAGCGTTTTATGATGCTCTCGGACAATTGCATCAGCAAATGCAGGGACAACAGGATTATCAAAAACTGGTCGCGGCTCTTAGCCAAATTGCTCCCACTGTCAGCCAGTTTTTTGATGGGGCAGAGAGTGTCCTGGTGATGGACCCCGATCCCGACATTAAGCGAAATCGGTTAAATCTATTGGGAGTGCTACGCAATCATGCGCGGTTGCTGGCAGACTTTGGCGCGATCGTAAAGAGTTAGGCTGGCATCGAAATCTATGAAAGCGTGCGTGATTGGTTTGGGTAAATCGGGAGTGGCAGCGGCGCGTCTGCTAAAGCGGGAAGGGTGGCAGGTGACAGTTAGCGATCGGGGGAATTCCGCTGACCTGCAACGACAACAGCAAGAACTGACCGCAGACGGCATTCGGGTGGAGTTGGGGGATGCCTTTAACCCAGAATTGGACTCACCGAAATTGATCGTTGTCAGTCCCGGTGTGCCCTGGGATATTCCCGGTTTACAGCAAGCCCGATCGCTGGGCATTGAAACGATCGGCGAGATGGAACTGGCCTGGCGACATCTGCAAGACATCCCCTGGGTGACAGTGACCGGCACAAATGGCAAAACCACTACCACAGCCCTGATTGCTGCCATCTTTCAAGCCGCTGGATTAGATGCTCCCGCCTTTGGCAATATTGGCTACGCTGCCTGTGAAGTAGCATTGTTAGCCCAGAAACCTGATTGGGCGATCGCGGAACTGAGTAGCTATCAAATTGAAGCTTCGCCTACCGTTGCGCCTAAAATTGCTGTTTGGACAACCTTTACCCCAGACCATCTCAGCCGCCATAAAACCCTGGAGCGCTACTACAACATCAAAGCCCATTTACTGACTCAGGCGCAGTATCAGGTATTTAACGGCGATGATCCCTATTTGCGGAATGTCGGCAAGTTATTAGCGGCTCCTGCCCGGGCAGAGGCGTGCTGGACTAGCGTCAAAGGCAAAGCCGAGTTGATTGGCAACCCTGAATTGGGCGTTTACATCGAAGATGCCTGGGTCAGAACCACACAGGAATTAATTCTGCCTGCCAACCTGCTGAAGATGCCCGGTCGCCATAACCAGCAAAACTTGTTGATGGCAGTTGCCGCCGCGCGATTAGCCGGAATTGATAAAGCCGCGATCGCCCAAGCCATTGCCTCGTTCCCCGGTGTGCCGCATCGGTTGGAGCATATCTGCACCTGGCAGGGAGTCGATTACATCAATGACAGTAAGGCGACAAACTATGATGCCGCTCAAGTGGGCTTAGCGTCGGTCAACAGTCCGGCGATTCTAATTGCGGGAGGAGAAGCCAAAATTGGCGATGATGCCCTCTGGATTAACACGATCCGGGAGAAAGCAGCGGCTGTGCTCCTGATTGGGGATGCCGCTCCCAGTTTTGCCCAACGGCTGCAAGAGTCGGGCTACTCGAATTACGAAATCGTCGAAACAATGGAACGGGCTGTCCAACGATCGCCAGAATTAGCCAAGCAAACGAATGCCTCGGTCGTCTTGTTATCCCCTGCCTGTGCCAGCTTTGATCAATATCAAAACTTTGAGCAACGCGGCGATCACTTCCGCCAACTCTGTCAAGCACTGCTTAACGCCTAAACTTCTCTAGTTTTTTGAGTACGAAGGTCTTGTTCCCCCAGAATTGGGGGTTAGGGGGCGGCTCAACCCTATTTTCAACGCCATTCAGGTCGGCTCTAAGGTCGATCGGGATGACGAACTCGATCCTCAATATCATTCAGAGTTTGGAGTACCAGACGTTTTGCCTGTAATTGCCAGCCCCATTTTTGAATTCTAAAGGCAACGATCGCGCCAATCACCGTCGCCACAAAATCGATCGGTTGCGAAAATGAAATGCCAAATAATAGTCCCAGTCCAGCAATGCCCCAGAAGGGCAGGGCGATCGCCTGACGTTGATCTTCCACTAATTTGCTCAAGCCTGATTGGGGTAATTCTGCTTCTAAGGCAGTTTTCACTTGTTTTTGTTCAGCCGCCGAAACAGATAACCCAATCTTTTGCCGTAATTTCTCAATCTTGCGGGCATCGGTACTGTATTGCGTCAGTTCGTCCTCTGCCATCAAGACTAGGCGTTCATACTGTCCCACAATCTATCCTCACCGTCACTCGTTCATCTCAACCACTATGCCAGCAGACCGAGCTTTTTCCCATTGTCCTTGGCTAACCGGATCAGACTTTGGCGACGAGTGCTATCCATCCCGAAGCGGTTACAGAAGTTAGTAATGGTTTGGCAGTGCAGCGCGATCGCTTTTCCCCGGATCTGGTTGAACTTCGGTTTACCCATCCAGTCACGAACTAAAACAACGATTGGTGCAAACATGTCAAGGACTCCTTTGGTTTTGTTACAAAATTTAACCTGTTGCAACAATTCTAAACACTTGTATCTGCGATCGTCAAGAGGTGCTGAGTATTTTTGCTCAATTTCTTTCATGCCTGAGCCGAACAGGGTTTCCAGCTAACCTGTTTCTCCGATCGCGGATTTCGTCTTACCCGGTAGGGAACTGGCTTAACACAAGGATCAACCGGGAGGGGCTTTTATCGTCCTGGGAGGAATTAGTAAGATTTAAGAGTATTGGTAAAAAAGCGATGTATTGAGTCTGCGTCCCATGTCTGTCACCCAAACGCTACGTTCTCTTCTGGTTCGGTTGGTCATCGTCTTCTGTGCGATCGTGCTTGCCTGGGTATGGGTGCTTTTAGGCGCAACCCCCGCCTGGGCACAGGAGAAAACCATTAACTACAGCAACACCCATCTAGAACAACGTGATTTCTCCAACCTTGACCTTGAGGGTGGGGTATTTGTCGCGGCTGAAATGCGAGAGGCTAATTTTAGTGGTGCCAACCTCAAGAATGCGATTCTGACTAAAGGTAATCTCTTAGGTGCCAATCTGCGAGGCGCTAACTTGACTGGAGCCTTGATCGATCGCGTTACCTTCTACAAAGCCGATCTATCTAACGCCATCCTGACTGAATCAACCGTATCCAATAGCATCTTGGACGAAGCCATCATTACCGGAGCCGATTTTACAGATGCCATTGTCGATCGCTACACCACCACCCAACTGTGTAAACGAGCCGATGGGATTAATTCCACTACGGGAGTCAGTACCCGCGATAGTTTGGGCTGTCGATAAAGCGTTGACCACCCTTACATTCCTATCTCAATTACTCAAGCAGTCAGGAAACAGCCCATAAAATCTAACTGCTGGTGTTAGTTCTTAGTTTCTTCATATTTACTATTCAATAACATCATCTAAATGGTGAGATAAGTCATTGACATCTAATTACCAGTGAGCCAAATTAAGGAAGGTTTTTCAGATATTAAATAAACATCGAAAATGATTTCCATTGAAAAAGTATATCCTGCCACTTTTGCAGAATGGGATAGTATTTGGCACCAATGTCATTACGCCACTTATTTTCACTCTAGAGAATGGATTGAGATTTGGCAAAGGTTTACTCATGAAACAACACAGCCAGAACCTAAAATTATCCAGTTCTCTGATCACAAGAAAGCCTTACTTCCCCTCGCCTTTCGTGAACGCGCTAAAGGCTTGATGAACACATATACTTCCGCTATGGAGGGGACATTTGGTGGCTGGATATCCGGGGATGACCTGAATCTAGAACATGCAAAGCTACTGACTAATTTTTTACTCTATCAGTTAAATGGCAATTTATCTTGGCGGATCAATCCTTACGATGAATTACTTTCTAAAATCCAGATTCAAGACGAGTATAATTGTTGCTTAATTAACGCAGCAGATCAAAATTTTACTAAAGCGCTCTCAACTTTACTAAAGCTTGGTCAACCTGTTTTTATTCCTGATGAAACGCATACACTCGATTTGAAGCCAGGGTTTAACACCCTCTTCAAAAGTCAAAGTTCAACAGTACGTAAAGCCAAAAAAGCTAGTAAGGCTGGTGTTTCAGTCAAAGTAGTTCAAACGCGCGAAGACTGGCAAGAGTATTATCAAGTTTACCAATCGTCTTTAGAACGCTGGCATAGTTCTAGTGGTTACTCTTGGGAACTCTTCGAGATCATCCAACAACTGAATTCTCCCAATGTGAAATTATGGGTTGCCGTCTATGACGATAAAATTGTCTGTGGGGCACTATGTTTTTACTCCAAACATCATGTGATCTATTGGCATGGTTGCGCTTTAGAACAATATTTCGAGCTACGACCTGTGAATCTCATGATGTTAGAAATGATTCGAGCGGCCTGTGAACAGGGATATGACTGGTTTGATTTTAATCCCAGTGCAGGTCTACAAGGAGTCAAAGCGTTTAAAGAAAGTTTTGGCGCTAAACCATTTCCCTGCCCTCAAGTCTATGTGGATACCCCGATTAAACGCCTGGCTCGCAGCTATCTTCTCGCTAAGCAGGGCAGTTTCTAGCTATTGATAGTGCTGATGCAACGATCGAGGTGAGCCTCTGCTCCTGATTGACTGACAAAACTCAAACCGCCCTCACCCCAACCCCTCTCCCAGAGCGGGCGAAGGGCTTTCGATCCAACAATTTTGTTTGAAGTCCCTTCGCCCCTTGTGGGAGAAGGGATTTAGGGATGAGGGGAAAGAATTTGTCAGTCAACCAGGCCTCTGCTCTATCTGATCAACCGGAGATCTAGCAGTAGAGATAACAAGTCTTGCCATGCTGGGAGCCAGAACTGCGCTGGCAGCTTTTTCGATCGCTAGCTGTTTAGCTGTAGCGCTAGTGATGCCATGCAGACAAATTTGCTCAGATCTTGAATTGACATGTCTTAAGCATCGGCGATCGCTGACTCCGGAAAGACCAACAATAGCAGTGGATCTATCTGCTGGTAACTTTTATTCGGTCTAGATCAATCCGCAGGAATAGTCACCCTACCTTGGGAAATGTAGCGCTGATTACCAAACAACATAGGTAACTATCTCAAGACAGATTTGAATTAAAACTATTGGAAAACTGTATTAGTCACTACTGTTTTTATTAAAAAATGTATTTCTCAAGTTTTATATCTAATCTACCTTTTATTAGAAGTTTTGCTTTATTTTCTAATAAAGAACCGTGAGTTTTTCAAATAGTAATCAAATTAACAAAACCGTAAATCTACTATGAACAATTGCCCTTGCTGCTCAACCCCTCTCATTCGCCACATTCGTCATCGGGAAATTTACTGGTTTTGCTCAGGGTGCTGGCAAAAGATGCCAAATTTAACAGAATTAGTTGGTGCAAATGATCTGATGAGTGCGATCGCTCCTTCCTTGCAGAACAACGTCAAAGAGCTTAGCCCAGCCTAGTTTGGCATCAGATCATCCCTATCCCAGAAATTACCGAACTCAGGGTTGCTGATCCGCAGGAGTGGAAATTACCTAATCCTCCTGACATTCAGGATCTCTGAGTTTTTAATATTATTTTAATTATTTAAACTGAAGTAATCCTGTCCGCCAAAACGGGATATCAATGAAGGCTGAATCGTGACGATCGATACAATTTTTCCATCTTAAGATAGACCCCGTTTAATGATGATTCTGCTGACTCTAGATGCAATTTCTGCATAGTATCTCGCCATTCATGTAACGATCACTTCACATTGAGTTACAACAAGTCATTCATCTTTCCTATCCTCTCCATCTCCTCATCTTTTCCTCTCTCCCCCCTCTCCTCCCTTCACAACTTCCTCATAGTCTTTGTCTATAACTCGAAATGTGAAGGTCAAAGGGTTGCAACCACAGCCCTAGAGGAAACGAGAGGCATGTTAAGTCCCACCCTAAATCTCCCGACCACCGCCGTAACGGGTCGCATTCATTCGATCGAAACCTGCGGTACCGTTGATGGTCCTGGAATTCGCTTTGTTATCTTTACTCAAGGTTGTCCATTACACTGCCTCTACTGCCACAATCCAGACTGTCGGCAGGCAACCGAAGGCAATGTTATTGAAGTGGGACAACTGATTACTGAGATTCAGACCTATGCCGCTTATTTGAATCCGCCTGGAGGAGTCACGATCAGTGGTGGAGAACCTTTAATGCAGCCAGAATTTGTTCGAGAAATTTTTCATCGCTGCAAATTATTAGGCATCCATACGGCGTTAGATACATCCGGATTTGTCAATCTGGACACAGCAAAATCAGTATTGGATCAGGTTGATTTAGTGTTACTGGATATCAAATCCTTTGATCCCGAAATTTACACAAAGGTGACAGGGGTTTCGATCGAACCAACCTTAGAGTTAGCGAAGTACCTGGATCAAATTCATAAACCAACCTGGATTCGCTTTGTCTTAGTCCCCGGTCTAACGGATGACCGATCGAATGTGGAAGGGTTAGCCAACTTTATTGCCCCTTTCACCAATGTAGAACGGGTGGAAGTTTTACCCTTTCACAAAATGGGGGAATACAAGTGGGAGCAACTGGGATATGAATACCATCTGTATGACACAGCTATTCCCACACCCGCCCAAATTCAAACCGTAGTCGAAATTTTTCAGCAACGCGGAATTACCACGATCGCAGCTTAACACCAGCCGCATGGCTAATAGTTTGCCCCGCTTAACTGAATCCACTTCAACTCTTATTTACGTTAAATCATGACAGCCCATCTGGGACTTTACCCTCCCAGAAAACATCAGAGGAAAAGTATTGTATGCAAGTTACGAACATTCAAGAACTGGAAGCACTGATCCAGAAAGTTAAAGCCGCTCAAGCCACCTTTGCTACCTATTCTCAAGAGCAAGTAGACCGCATTTTCAAAAAAGCGGCATTAGCGGCTAACACCGATCGCATTCCCTTAGCAAAATTAGCCGTTGCTGAAACGGGTATGGGGATTGTCGAAGATAAGGTGATTAAAAATCACTTTGCCTCGGAGGAAGTCTACAACAAATATCGGACTGAAAAGACCTGTGGCGTGATTGAAGAAGACCGTTCCTTTGGGATTCAAAAAGTGGCGGAACCCGTGGGGATTCTCGCTGGAATTATTCCGACCACCAACCCAACTTCGACGGTAATTTTCAAGGCATTAATCACCCTTAAAACGCGGAACGCGATTATCTTTTCGCCGCACCCCAGAGCTAAACACTGCACGATCGCCGCTGCCAAAATTATTCTGGATGCTGCCGTAGCCGCCGGAGCGCCAGAACACATTATTGGTTGGATTGATGAACCCACGGTGGAATTGTCGCAGGCATTAATGCAACATCCCGATGTTAAGTTGATTTTGGCAACGGGTGGGCCCGGCATGGTCAAAGCGGCTTACTCGTCGGGTCGCCCATCCTTAGGCGTAGGTGCTGGAAATACCCCTGCCGTGATTGATGAAACGGCTCATATTCCGATGGCAGTCAGTTCGATTCTGCTGAGTAAAACCTTCGACAACGGCATGATTTGTGCCTCGGAACAGTCGGTCGTGGTGGTGGATGCGGTGTACGATCGCGTCAAGCAAGAATTCAGCGATCGGGGAGCGTACTTCCTGTCACCCACAGAACGGCAACAAGTTGCTGAGGTGATTCTGAAGCAGGGACGACTGAATGCTGAAATTGTGGGTCAATCGGCATTAACAATCGCCGAACTCGCGGGCTTGGATCTGAGTACCCCGAATGGGACAAACATTCCTGTGAAAGTCTTGATTGGGGAAGTAACGGCGATCGACACGACTGAACCCTTTGCCTACGAAAAGTTGTCTCCAGTTCTGGCAATGTATCGGGCAACCGACTTTGCTGATGCTACCCACAAAGCGCAACAATTGATTGAATTTGGCGGTCGGGGACATACCTCAGTGCTGTATACCGGAGCCACGAACTACGATCGCATTGCTCAATTTAAGGGAGTTTTGGAAACTGCCCGAGTGCTGATTAACACGCCATCATCGCAAGGGGCGATCGGGGATCTGTATAACTTCAAACTCGATCCATCGCTGACCCTGGGGTGTGGCACTTGGGGCGGTAACTCAATTTCCGGTAACGTAGGGCCGCAAAACCTGCTCAACATTAAGACGGTGACGGAACGGCGGGAAAACATGCAGTGGTTCCGAATTCCGCCCAAAATCTACTTCAAGTACGGTGCGTTACCGATCGCCCTCAAAGATTTGGTCGGCAAGAAGCGAGCCTTCATCATCACTGACAAACCCCTGTACGAACTGGGCATGGTCGATAAACTAACCACGATTCTGGATGAATTAGAAATCCGTCATGATGTGTTTTATGATGTCGAACCCGATCCCAAACTGTCTACCGTTCAGCGTGGCTTAGAGTTAATCAACAACTACGAACCCGATGTGATTATTGCGATCGGTGGTGGTTCACCGATGGATGCCGCCAAAGTCATGTGGCTGATGTATGAGCATCCCGAGATTGAATTTGAAGGGTTAGCCATGCGGTTTATGGACATTCGCAAACGGGTGTATGACCTGCCACCGTTGGGGGAAAAAGCGATTTTGGTAGCTATTCCTACAACTTCGGGCACAGGTTCAGAAGTCACGCCATTTGCGGTGGTCACGGATGAAGAAACGGGAGTGAAATATCCATTGGCGGATTATGCGCTAACACCGAATATGGCGATCGTCGATCCCGAATTGGTGTTAGGAATGCCCCAGAAGTTAGTGGCGTATGGTGGCATTGATGCCTTAACCCATGCGTTAGAGGCGTATGTTTCCGTTCTGGCGACCGATTTCACTAACGGCTTGGCGCTAGAAGCGATCCGCTTACTGGTGAAATATCTACCGCTCTCCTATCAGGATGCCAATAACCTCAAAGCCAGGGAGAAAGTGCATTACGCGGCGACGATCGCGGGATTAGCCTTTGCCAATGCCTTCCTCGGCATCTGTCACTCGATGGCACATCAGTTAGGGGCAGTGTTTCATATTCCCCACGGACTTGCCAATGCCCTGATGATTTCCCATGTGATTCGCTACAACGCTACCGATGCGCCGTACAAACAAGCCATCTTCCCGCAGTACAAATATCCCAACGTCAAAGATCGTTACGCTCGGATTGCGGATCACCTTGCCTTGGGAGGGAATTCTATAGATGAGAAGGTCGATCGCTTAATTGCCACGATCGAAAACCTCAAACGGCAAGTGGAGATTCCACCGACCATTCAAGCCTGCCTAAATGGACAGGAAACCCTGTTCTATAGCAAGTTAGAACAACTGGCAGATCAGGCCTTTGACGATCAATGTACTGGAGCTAACCCTCGTTATCCGCTAATCCAAGACCTGAAGGAGATGTTTATTCAGGCGTATCACGGTCATGCTGTAGAGGCAACTCCTGCCCAACCCCGGGAATTGACCACCAGTAAGTAGAGTGGTTCTGGACAAATTCTACTCGACCCCAGGTTGGCAACCTCGGTACCAATCAATCTTCTCAATGCTGTTCCCCGTCAAACATGGCTCGACAGTCCGCTAGAAGGAAAAGGGGAGGTGGGGGCAAGCCCATCTCCCCATTCCACTGTTTGGAGAACTCACTGGAGAACTCATGATGCTAAATATGATGCAACCCTCTGTTTGCCCAACAGCCGACCCGGCTAGTGCCATCTGGCAATATAAGCCGCATCCCTTAGATGCCATCTTTGCCCCCAAAACCGTCGCGGTGATTGGAGCCACCGAACGCGTCGGTAGCGTTGGTCGAACGGTGTTATGGAATCTGATCAGCCATCCGTTCGGCGGTACGGTGTTTCCAGTTAATCCCCAACGCCATAGTGTCCTGGGGATCAAAGCCTACCCCACGATCGCGGCGGTACCGGAACCCGTAGATTTAGCGATCGTTGTCACCCCGGCGGCTACAGTTCCCGGTGTGATTGGCGAATGTGCCGATGTCGGTGTCAAAAGTGCCATCATCATTTCAGCGGGATTTAAGGAAATTGGTACCAGTGGTGTAGAACTAGAACACCAAATCCTGGCGCAGGCACAACGCGGCAACATGCGGATTATTGGGCCCAACTGTCTGGGCGTGATGAGTCCTCTGTCGGGATTGAATGCCTCCTTCGGCAATGGCATGGCAAAACCGGGCAAGATTGGCTTTATCAGTCAGAGTGGTGCCCTCTGTACCGCCATTCTGGATTGGAGCTTGCGAGAAAATGTCGGGTTTAGTGCCTTTGTCTCGATCGGCTCCATGCTCGATGTCAACTGGGGCGATCTGATCTACTACCTGGGCGACGATCCCCAGACCCAAAGTATTGTGATTTACATGGAGTCGATCGGCGATGCGCGATCGTTCCTTTCTGCCGCCCGAGAGGTCGCCCTGACCAAACCGATTATTGTGATGAAAGCCGGACATACCGAAGCAGCAGCTAAGGCGGCAGCCTCCCACACGGGCACTCTGGCGGGAAGCGATGCCGTTCTTGATGCGGCATTCCGGCGATCGGGCGTATTACGGGTTAACAATATTTCCTACCTGTTCTACATGGCGGAAGTTCTAGCCAAACAACCCCGTCCCCAGGGGCCCCGCCTGACCATTCTGACCAATGCTGGCGGTCCCGGTGTAATCGCTACCGATGCCTTAAGTCTGGAACAGGGTAAGCTGACCGAATTATCTCCAGATACCTATGAGGCACTGAATCAACTGCTACCGACCCACTGGAGTCACAATAACCCGATCGATGTGTTGGGCGATGCCGACCCCGATCGCTATGCCAAAGCGCTGGAAATCGCCGCCAAAGATCCCAATAGTGATGGACTCCTGGTGATTTTGACACCCCAGGCCATGACCGATCCGACCCAAACGGCGGAGAAACTGCAACCCTACACTAATCTGGGCAAACCGATTCTTGCCAGTTGGATGGGCGGTGCAGATGTGGCAATGGGGACGCAGATTCTCAATCAAGCCAGCATTCCTACTTTCCCCTATCCCGATACGGCGGCGCGGTTGTTTAACTACATGTGGCGCTACAGCTACAACCTGCGCGGCATTTACGAAACGCCCGTATTACCCGCCAACTCCGATACCCTCGATCCCGATCGCGCTGTAGTTCACCAGATTATCCAAACCGCTCGGGCAGCCGGTCGGACACTGCTGACTGAAGCAGAATCAAAACACTTGCTTGCTGCTTATGGCATTCCCACCGTTGGCACGTTAATTGCCAGAACCGCCGCCGAAGCGGTAGACCATGCCGCCACGATCGGCTATCCAGTTGTGCTGAAGCTCCTGTCGGAAACCATTACCCATAAAACCGATGTGGGGGGTGTCCAACTGAACCTGATGGATCCGGATGCTGTCCGTCGAGCCTTCGCGACGATCGCTGACAACGTGCAATATTGGGTGGAAAAACATGCTGCCCCATCCGCCCCTCCCGCCTTTCTCGGTGTCACTGTCCAACCCATGGTTCGCACCGATGGTTACGAATTAATTATTGGCAGCAGCCTTGACCCTCAGTTCGGTCCAGTGTTGCTGTTCGGTTCCGGTGGGCAACTGGTCGAAGTCTATCAAGATCGCGCCTTAGCCCTCCCTCCGCTGAATACAACGCTGGCTCGCCGGATGATGGAGCAAACCCGTATTTATAAAGCCCTGAAAGGAGTGCGGGGACGCAAGCCGATCGATCTGGCAGAGCTGGAACAACTGATGGTGCAATTTAGCCAGTTAGTCGTCGAGCAGCGCTGGATCAAGGAAATTGACATTAATCCCATGTTGGCTTCCCCCGAACAATTGATTGCCCTGGATGCTCGGGTGGTCTTACACGATCCAGACACCCAATTGGAGCAACTACCGCAACTGGCGATTCGTCCCTATCCCACCCAATATGTGGTGCCCTGGACTTTAAAGGATGGCACTCCCGTCAAGATTCGCCCCATTCGTCCCGAAGACGAGCCGCTGATGGTGCAATTTCATCAATCGCTGTCTGAGGAAAGCATTTATCTGCGTTATGCCCATTTAGTCAAACTCAGCCATCGGATTACCCACGAACGGCTGACCCGGATTTGCTTTATTGACTACGATCGCGGCATTGCCCTGGTGGTCGATCATCAGCATCCCGCAACCAGGCAGCATGAGATTCTTGCCGTGGCTCGGTTAACCAAGATCCAGGGAACGGATGAGGCGGAATTTGCCATGTTAGTCAGCGATCGCTACCAGGATCAGGGCATCGGCAGCGAGCTATTGCGACGACTCCTTCATATTGCCCGGGAGGAGAACACCAATAGTCAGAAACCGATTCGCCGCATTATTGCCGATATTCTCAGCGAAAATCGGGGCATGCAACGGGTGTGTGAAAAACTGGGCTTCCAGATTCATCGGGTTCTGGGCGAAGACATGGTACAAGCCACGATCGACCTGTGACCACTGGCAAAAACAGTCAGAAGGGTCTGGGACTCACCGGCTAGCGGTAAGATCAGCATGTTACACTTTATTACCCTAACTGCCTGGTCTAAGAGGAAACATGCTCGATACACTGAGTCCCAGTGCCATTCTTGAGGTGTTAAAACCTGTGGAAGATCCTGAACTTCGCAAGAGTTTGGTCGATCTGAATATGATCCGCAATGTCAAGGTAGATGATGGCAATGTGAGTTTCACCTTAGTGTTGACCACCCCCGCTTGCCCTCTGCGCCAATTCATTGTCGAGGACTGTGAACGAGCCGTCAAAACCCTCCCTGGGGTAAAAACGATCGCCGTGGATGTCACTGCCGAAACCCCGCAACAAAAGTCGTTACCCGATCGCGCCGGGATTGATGGGGTAAAAAATATTCTGGCCATTTCCAGTGGTAAGGGCGGTGTGGGTAAAAGCACCGTGGCGGTAAATGTGGCGGTCGCGTTAGCCCAGGCTGGAGCGAAAGTGGGGCTGATTGATGCTGACATTTACGGCCCGAATACCCCTACCATGTTAGGGCTGGCGGATGCTCAGGTGACGGTGCAACAGGGGGCACAGGGAGAAATTCTATCTCCCGCCTTTAATCATGGGGTAAAGCTGGTTTCCATGGGCTTTTTGATCGACAAAGATCAGCCGGTGATCTGGCGGGGACCAATGTTGAATGGAATTATTCGGCAATTTCTCTATCAGGTGCAGTGGGGCGAATTAGATTATTTGCTGGTCGATATGCCCCCCGGTACGGGTGATGCCCAATTAACCCTGGCACAAGCGGTGCCAATGGCAGGAGCCGTGATTGTCACCACTCCCCAAACGGTCGCCCTGTTAGATTCGCGCCGGGGCTTAAAAATGTTCCAGCAGTTAGGGGTTCCGGTTCTGGGTATTGTGGAGAATATGAGCTACTTTATTCCTCCCGATCTACCCGATCGCCGTTATGACATTTTTGGCTCTCAAGGCGGCGAAAAAACGGCTCAGGAGTTACAAATTCCTTTGTTAGGCTGTGTGCCTCTAGAAATTCCCCTGCGGGAAGGGGGCGATCGCGGCTTACCGATCGTTCTAGAGTCGCCTGGATCCGCCTCGGCGCAAGCCCTCGTTGCCATCGCTCAGCAAATTGCTGCTAGAGTATCTGTGGCAGCATTAGCCGGATAGATGGTACTAACCTGTGAGAGGTAGATCAGAAGCACTTTGCTAAGATGCACAAGCCATCGCTTCCCGAGTCAGCAGCCTGACGTTGGGAATGCCTATTTCCGTAACCCTAATCACAATTCACCCCTGACCCCCTCACATCAACTTTTTCCTAACGAATGCTGCAACGCTCCTTTAGTCAAATTCGCTGGCGATCCTTCGTTCAACCCTGGCAAAACGTCGATTGGTTGCTATTTATCCTGCCGATCGGCTTGACAATTATGGGTGGTGTCATGATCCGCAGCGTGGAAATGAACCAGGGGTTAACCGACTGGACACGTCACTGGGTCACCGGCGGAGTGGGGTTGCTCCTGGCTTTACTGGTTGCCCGTTCTCGCTACGAACAATTGCTGCAATGGCGCTGGGTGATTTATGGCATTACCAACGTGGCGCTACTTGCCGTGATGATTTTGGGAACTGAAGAACTGGGTGCCCAACGCTGGATTGGGGTCGGTGGTTTTTATATCCAGCCTTCGGAATATGCCAAGTTGGGGATTATCATTACGATCGCCTCCCTCTTGCACGAACGCCCTGCCTCCACTATTCCTGCGGCCCTCAAAACCTTAGCAATTACAGCCGTTCCCTGGTTATTTGTGTTTCTAGAGCCCAACCTGGGGACATCATTAGTATTTGGAGCCATCACGCTAGGAATGTTGTACTGGGGCAATGCCAATCCAGGGTGGTTGCTGATTCTGCTGTCTCCATTCATTTCAGCCATTTTGCTCAATGCCTACCTGCCTGCCTGGTTTGCCTGGATTGCCTTTGTTGGGTTTATCGCCTGGCGGAGTTTGCCCTGGTATCGCTTGGGGACAATGGCAGTGGTGGTCGTCAATTTAATTTCTGCTGGCTTAGGACATCTGCTCTGGGAACTCCTAAAACCCTACCAGAAACAACGGTTGACCATGTTTCTCAACCCTGATCAGGATCCCTTAGGCGGCGGCTATCACCTGATTCAGTCACGGATTGCGATCGGAGCCGGGGAAATTTGGGGACGAGGACTCCATAAAGGAACGCAAACCCAATTGAACTTTATTCCTGAACAGCACACTGACTTCATTTTTACGGCGATCGGGGAGGAGTTAGGATTTGTCGGTTGTATTTTAGTGTTACTGGCATTTTGGCTCGTTTGTTTTCGGCTGGTGATCATTGCTCAAAATGCTAAGGAAAGCTTCGGGTCGCTGCTGGCGATCGGAATTCTGTCCATGATTGTGTTCCAGGTCGTCGTGAATATTGGCATGACGATCGGTTTGTCTCCGGTTACTGGAATTCCCTTACCCTGGCTGAGTTATGGCAACTCGGCTTTGCTGATGAACTTTCTCGCGATCGGACTGGTGCAATCCGTTGCGAACTATCGTCAACGCCTCAAGTTTTAATATGGCTGCTGAATCGTCCCCCTGTGCCCATCTGGAAACCTGTGTGCAAGCGCTAGCATTGCCCAAAATCCAGCGACATTTGTTCCTATGTGCAGATCAAACAAAACCCAAGTGCTGCTCAAAAGAGGTTAGTTTAGCCGCCTGGGACTATCTCAAAGATCGGTTAAAAGAGTTGCAGCTTGATCAACCGACTGTCACCCGTCCAGAATGTGTCTTTCGGACTAAGGCGAACTGTTTACGAGTTTGCCTGCAAGGACCGATTTTGGTTGTTTATCCGGATGGAGTTTGGTATCACAGTGCCACACCTCCCGTGATTGAGCGGATTATTCAAGAACATTTGATTGGTAATCAAATCGTGCAGGAATATGCCTTTCTGATTCATCCCTTACCTGAGAGTTCAATAGTGCCTGAACCTTAATCAATACAAGTTTAGATAGAGGTCATCACCATCCACAAATCTTATCGAAATAGCTGACCTATCCCCCCGAGGGGGAGGTTTTGATCGGTTCTTTGATGCGGGTTTTGTTAAAAATCATCCTAAAATCTACATTCGATTCCTTAAAGTTAAAATTGCGATCGAACGGTTGAGATTTTTTTAAGACTTAAGTCGCAGGACAAAAATACCAGCATCCTCTAGTCCATGCTCTTGATTGCGATCGGGCGGTTTCAACTCCTGTTGGTTGTGCCTTTAGTTTGTGTAAGGGCGAATCTAGCAACCTGAATGGAATTCTATCTCTTTAGAAGTGGCATATAATATCACAAGAGAGAGTAGCCTTAAATCTGCATGGTTACTAGTATTTAGATTTATTTAGATTTCAGCGATTACTCGGAGGCTACCTAAAATATGTTTCAGAGGCTTAAGGTAAGCGCTGATCTAACAAGCAGGTGCAGACCAAACAGCATGTTAAGTATTTTGAGAGTTTCTCCGCAGACTCTATTGATACTCAAGCATTAGAACCCAGGAAGAAGCGAGTAGCACAGGATGAAGGAAACCAGCGTAGGAAATCACAGACGACTTCTGCTTATTGATGACGACCCTAACTTGATCCTATTGGTTAAAGACTACCTGGAGTTCCGGGGCTATGAAGTCGTCACCGCAGAAAATGGTCGAGAGGCGTTGGAGGTATTGGAGAGCGACATTCCAGATATGATCATCTGCGATGTCATGATGCCAGAAATGGATGGCTATTCTTTGGTCAGACATGTGCGGGAAGATCCACGGACGAGTTGGATTCCAGTTCTGTTTCTGTCTGCTAAGGGGCAAAGCCAAGATCGGGTCAAAGGGTTAAACACCGGTGCCGATGTTTATATGGTGAAGCCCTTTGAGCCAGAGGAGTTGGTTGCTCAGGTCGAGTCGTCGCTGAAGCAGGCGGCACGCATTGCTGAACGTCCCGGTAGAGCGCCGGATGCAGCTCCGAAGATTCAGGTACCGTTTGATGTTGAGCTAACTCCAACGGAACTTAAAGTAGTGCAGTTTGTCGCCCGAGGTATGGCAAACCGAGAGATTGCTGAGGAACTGAATGTCAGTCAGCGCACGATCGAGAGTCATGTCAGCAATATGCTCGGCAAAACTGGACTTCACAACCGGACGGAATTAGCCCGGTGGGCGATCGAAAATAATATGGCTTAAATCCTCAACCCTGGGTCGGTACAGGGCTGAAATCGCTTAGCAATAACGGTGTCTGGATCTCTCCAAACACCGTATTTTTTGCACCGAATTGATGGGTAGACGACTTCCGGTTTACCACCCATCTAGTTGATTCCCAGAGGTGTCCGACCAAATCTCTAAATCTAATTCATTCATATAGAGTAGGGCACTGCGGATCTGCTCCTGATTGCCTCGAAGTTCCAAATCGAACCAACCATCATCTCTGGCATTCGCTCCCAACAGAGCCGCCGCAATGTTAACAGTTACCCCGTGATGGGACACCAGCCGCGAAATCACTGGTTCCTCCTGGTAGTTTTTGGGAATCCGAATCCGAATTCGGGCTTGAGTTAATCGGTCGTCCGATCGGGTAGCTTCAGCATCGGCTGAGAGATTGTAGCGATCGCGAATTGCCATATCAATCCTCCTGAACCTCTTTAATTCTGGTTTTCCGTTCCAACAGTTCCTTTAGCACCAGCGTCACTACCGCCAACAATGCCAGCAACACCGCCGCAGAGAAGGCTGCTTCCGTTTCATACTGCTTGTACGCCTCCTCCACATATAAGGGCAGGGTTTGAGTTTTCCCGATAATGTTGCCAGACACAACCGCCACCGCTCCGAATTCTCCCATTGCCCGCGCATTCGTCAGGATCACGCCATATAACAACGCCCAGCGAATATTGGGAATCGTCACCCGCCAAAACACCTGCCAATCTTTTGCGCCCAGCGTTCTCGCCGCCTCTTCCTGATCCGTCCCTACTTCTTCTAGCACTGGAATGACTTCACGAGCGACAAAGGGCAGTGTGATAAAGGCAGTCGCTAAAATCATCCCTGGTAAGGCAAAGATCACTTTGATATCATGCGCTTGCAGAAACCCACCGAACCAACCATTGCGCCCATACAAGAGCACCAGCATTAAGCCAGCCACGACCGGCGAAATGGCAAATGGCACATCCAACACACTCACGACAAAGGCACGCCCCGGAAACTGATGCCGCGTAATTGCCCAGGCGGCACATAGCCCAAAAATGGTATTCAGGGGAACAGCAATCAAGGCACAGATCAGGGTTAACTGCACCGCATGTAAAAATACCGGCTGACTTATATTCGATAACAGGGGAGTCAAACCCTTCTTAAAGGCTTGCACAAACACATTAATCGCGGGGATAAATAGCACTAGCCCCAGATAACCGATCGCTACAGAAATCAACCCAATCTTGACCCAATCCCGCGATTTAGCTGGACTGGTTGATGAAGTCACCGATCGAGAAATAGGTTCTGCGTTAGCCATACCGTCGTCCCCACGCTTGTAAAAGATTAATGCCTACCAAGATCAACAAAGACAGGAGCAATAACACCAACCCAATCACCGTTGCCCCGGCGTAGTCGTATTGTTCCAGGCGTTGAAACACCAGCACCGGAGCAATCAAGTCTACGAAGGGGGTATTCGACGCAATGATCACAGTAGACCCAAATTCACCCACGGCGCGGGCAAATCCCAAAGCAACTCCGGTCAGCACCGGTGGCATTAAAGGCGGCAGCACCACCCGCCAAAACGTTTGGAATTTGGATGCCCCTAACGACCAGGCCGCTTCTTCCACATCTCGCTCCATCTCTCCTAAAACAGGTTGCACTGTGCGAACCACAAACGGGAGAGAAATGAACAGCATCGCGATCGCGACCCCAGTCCGGGTAAACGCCAGCTTAATGCCAAAGGGGGCAAACAGAGAACCGATCCAACCATTCTCGCTGTAAACCGTGGCGAGAGTCAGACCTGCGACCGCTGTGGGTAAGGCAAAGGGCAGATCAACCGCCGCATCAATGATGCGTTTAAATGGAAAGTCATAGCGAAGCAGCACCCAGGCAATTAACGTACCAAAGAAGCCATTAATTAACGCTGCGCCTAATGCCGTCACAAAAGTGACTTCATAGGCAGAGATTGCGATCGGGCTAGTTGCCACCTTCCAAAAACCATCCCATCCGGCGGTACTCGCTTTCGTCAGCAGAGCCGCACCCGGAAGAAACAGCATGAAGGATAAATAGACGATCGTGATCCACCAGGTGATATGGATCTGACTTAACCACCCCAAGGGATGACGTTGAGGGGTTGCCGAGCGGGGGGAGATAGCAGTCATGCAGTTCAGTGAAAAATTAAATTCCCTATAACTTGATAGGAATACCGTACTTAGCATACACGATATTCACTGAACAGGGAACAATCGCCATTAAAGCGGGATGAATCAAGGCAGCTATTAACAATGTCGTTACCCCAATCGTCCGTTCATCCAGTATGGTCATAGGGAAAGCCAAGCCATTCTTGCTTCCCCATCTCCCTATCTCCCTTACCTTCCCCATCCCCCTTACCCTGTCTCTTATACACATCT